>CANOYI010000093.1 GCA_947571515.1 uncultured Clostridium sp.
TCTTGTATACAATCAAAATTTTATTGTAGGTAGAATTTAGTTTTATAACTAACCATTTTGAAAAGTTTATCTATTTTTAAGTTACTGTTTAGCCTACTCTTATATTTTTTAGTAAGAAAGCTTAATATATGATTTTTTTATACTTTTTAATGAATAAAACTAAAAAAAATGCACATAACAATAAAAAGAAAGTGAGAGTGCATTTTATGGAGGATAAAACAAAAAAGCAAGAAAAAGAAAAACAAGTAGAATATGGCATAGAAGAAGTGGGGGAAGATGCTACAAAATATGGAGAATTTATATCCTCTTATTTTGCATGGGTATCTTTACCAGAACAAAAAGAGAAGGTAGAAAAATTAGAGGATATAACCAAAGACAAAGAAGAAAACGTAGAAAAATAATTAAAATGCCATAATTCTTTTTCAACCAGATTTGTACCTTAAAAAGAATAGAATTAAAAATAATTAAAAGATAACGAAAAAGAGAGAAAAAATAAGAAAAGAAGATGAAAACAAAATAAGAGGGAAGAAAAAGGTCAAATAAGGTCAGAAAAAAGTCTTGAAAAAATAAAAAGAAAGAGTATAATTAGATTGTAAGTCAAAGAAAGTCAAAGTCAATTAAGCAAATAGATAATATAGTTAAAAGCAGAAAAGATAGACTTTATAAACATATTATACGAGGAGATAAGAAAGATGAGAATGTCAGATATCATAGAAGAATTTATCAAAGAACTATTTGATGAAGAAGATAGCATTGAAATACAAAGAAACGAACTAGCGGAACAATTTAAATGTGTGCCATCGCAAATCAACTATGTCATAGCAACTAGATTTAAACCATCACAAGGGTACTATGTAGAAAGTAGAAGAGGTGGAGGGGGTCATATTACAATTAAGAAAGTAAACAACACAAAATCTGACTATATCATGCATATCATAAATAATATAGGAAGTGAAATAACATCAAATGAAGTAGATATATTAATTAGTGACTTTCTAACATATGACATCTTAGAAGCAAAAGAGGCAAAATTGTTAAAAGTAGCGACTAGTGATAATGTTTTGCAATTAAACAAAGACACAAAAGATAAAGTAAGAGCAAGAATCTTTAAAAATATGCTACTAAATCTAAATTAATCATGATTTTGGGGATGAGTTAGCTGTGTAAAGCGAAACAAACTACAGATAACTTATGCTAGAGGCCCGGAGGAAAAAATCATGATAGAGAAAAAATAGAAGATGATTTTTTGAAGGTATTTCTAAAATCATCAAAAAGAAGGAGGAATTGAAAATGTTATGTGATAATTGCGGAAAAAGAGAAGCAAATGTAAGATATTCAGAAAATATAAATGGAAGAAGAAAGGAATTGAACTTATGTGAAGAATGCAGTAAAAAATTAGGTATCAGTCATATGGACTTTAGCATTCCAATTGATTTTTCAAGTTTTTTTGGAGAATTTATGGAGGATTTTGCAACACCAGAGTTTATGCCATTATTGAATGAAATAAAAGCCTTAAAATGTAACAATTGTGGTTCTACTTTTGAAGAGATAGCAAACACAGGAAAATTAGGATGTGGTAATTGTTATGATGTATTTGAAGAAAGGTTAGACCCAATCATTAGAAGAATGCAAGGAGCAAATCGTCATGTAGGTAGAGTTGGAAAAGTAATTGATAGTAAAATAGATGAAAAAATAACCAATCAATCAATTCAAAAAGAAAAAAAACCAAATCCATTAGAAAATAATAAAAAAGAAGAACAATTACAAAAATTACAAGAACAGTTAAAACAAGCGATTAAAGAGGAAAAGTACGAAGAGGCAGCTAAAATAAGAGATGAAATTAAAAGAATAGAACAAGACAATTAGAAAATTTCCCCAAATAATGATTAGTTGTTCCTATTGATTTTTATAAAAAGTTTATCCTATAAAAAATAGATAAACTTTTAGGACAAAAGGTAATAGGGTTTCTAAGTTGTAACCAACAAGGAGGTAGGAAAATGAATTGGTATTTGCAAAGTAATGAAAATTCAGATGTAGCAAAAAGTACGAGAATAAGGTTTGCTAGAAATCTACATGATTTTAAGTTTAATTTAACAAAAAAAGAAGACATACAAGCTTTAGAAAATAAAGTAAAAGAAGGTCTTTATAATATTGGATATGGTCTAAAGTTTTTTCGATTAAAAGATATGGATGATATTACTAAAATGAGTTTAGTAGAAAAGAATTTGATTAGTCCAGATTTTGTTTTAAAAAAGAATGAGACAGGTAGTATTTTAATCAATGATGAAGAAAATATTTGTATTATGATAGGAAATGAGGATCATTTGGAAATACAGGTATTTAGTTGTGGAATGGATTTAGAGAACACATTAAATTTGGCAATTGAAATAGATGAAAAAATAGGAGAACAATTTGGATATGCTATTAGTAAAAAATATGGTTATTTGACAGCATGTCCGAACAATGTGGGAACAGGTTTAAGAGCTTCTGTTATGGTGCATTTACCAGCTCTTTCCAAGACTAAGAATACGAAGAAAGTACTAGAAGCGATTCATAGTTTTGGAATTCATATTAGAGGGGGATATGGAGACAATACAGAAAGTACAGGAGATATGTATCAAATTTCAAATCAGCAAACATTGGGAATGACAGAAAAAGAAATTGTGCAAAATTTAAATGTGATTGTGGAAAAGATTATCAAGCAAGAAAGACAAGCAAGAAAGATTTTGGCCAAAGATGATATTGCTATTTCTGATTTGATTTATCGAAGTTACGGAATTTTAAGTAATTGCAAGAAAATTTCTTCCGAAGAGACGAGAACGCTGTTATCTAATATTAAGCTAGGTACAGATTTGGGAATTTTAAAGGAATTAACGGATTTGAAGGTTCAAAAGCTGTATTTGTATACAAAGCCTGCTAATTTGCAAAAGTTTGTAGGTGAACAGTATGAGGCAATTGAAAGGGATATCAAAAGAGCAGAGGTTATTCAACAGATTTTGAAAGAAAAAGAACAATAGTGGGCTGATTAATATTTTATAAGATTTAATAGGTAGAGTTCAGCCCACGTTTAATTGTTCGTCCGCGAAAATTGCAAAGCAATTTTCTGTGAAATGCTTTATATTCTAGGAAATTCGGAGAACTTTCCTAGAATATAAAAAAGCCCCACAAAGGGCAATAGTGGGAATTCTTCTTGGAGGCAATAATACTAACTAGGATAGCCCTTTGTGGGGAGGAAGGTATACCTTCCAGTGTTATGAATACATAGCATACGCTATGTAATTATTATACAACAAAAGACCCCAAAAGTCAAATTTTAATATAAGAAAGTAAAGGAAGAGTGATTTTAATATGACATATAAATTTACAAACAGAGCGCAAAAGGCAATTGAATTGGCAAATGAAGTAGCCATTGAATTAGGACATAATTATATTGGAACAGAACATATTTTATATGGCTTAGCAAAAGAAGGAAACGGAGTTGCTTCTAAAGTATTAGGAAATCAAGAAGTTTCACCAGACGGTGTAATCGATAAAATTGTAGAATTAATTGGACAAGAAGAGCCAATTACAGAAACATTGGGTTTTACCCCAAGAACTAAGAGAGTGATTGAAAATGCTTTTATCGAGGCAAGAAAATTAGGATATAATTACATTGGTACAGAGCATTTATTAATTGGCATTTTAAGAGAAGGAGACTGTATTGCAGCTAGAATTTTATTAGAGTTGAATGTGAATATTCCAAGACTATACAATGAAATTGTCAAAGTCATCAATGAAGGGGAAGACTTACAAGGAGAAGAAAAAAACGGAAATACAGAAAGAAAAAGTGGCAGTTATAATCAAACCACTACTTTAAACCAGTTTGGAGAGGATTTAACGAAAAAAGCAACAGAGGGAAAGCTAGATCCCATTATAGGAAGAAAAGAAGAAATTGAAAGAGTCATTCAAATTTTATCAAGAAGAACCAAAAATAATCCTTGCTTAATTGGTGAACCAGGTGTTGGTAAAACAGCGGTAGTAGAAGGATTAGCTCAAAAAATAGTAGCAGGAGATGTACCAGAAATACTAAAAGACAAAAGAGTAGTGGCGATGGATATTTCTGGTATGGTAGCAGGGGCAAAATATAGAGGAGATTTTGAGGAAAGAATAAAAAAAGCATTAGCAGAAGTAAAAAAAGCAGGAGATATTATCTTATTTATTGATGAAATGCACACGATTGTGGGGGCGGGAGCAGCAGAAGGAGCCATCGATGCTGCCAATATCTTAAAACCAATGCTAGCAAGAGGAGAAATTCAATTAGTAGGAGCAACTACTTTAAATGAATATCGAAAATATATTGAAAAAGATGCTGCTTTAGAAAGAAGATTTAGTCCTGTTAATGTCAATGAGCCAAGTGAAAAAGATACAATTAAGATTTTGAAAGGAATTCGAGATAAATATGAAGCACATCATGGAGTAAAAATCACAGATGAAGCCATTGAAGCAGCGGTAGCCATGTCAGTACGTTACATCAATGATAGATTTTTGCCAGATAAAGCCATTGATTTAATTGATGAAGCAGCATCAAAAGCAAAACTAAAAACATTTACAGAACCAGATAGCCTAAAGGAATTAGAAGAAAAAATAGAAGAAGCAAAAAAAGATAAAGAAGAAGCAGTAAGAACGCAGAAATTTGAAAAGGCTGCGACTTTAAGAGATAAAGAAAAAGAATTGAAAGAAAAATATGAAAAAGAGCAAAAGAAATGGAAGAACAAAAATAACAAACAAGTAACAGATATTGCAGAAGAAAATATAGCAGAAGTTATTAGCAATTGGACAGGAATACCAGCTAGTAAAATAACAGAAGATGAAAATGTTAGATTAAAAAATTTGGAAAAAAATTTGCATGAAAGAGTAATTGGTCAAAATGAAGCAGTCGAAGCAGTAGCCAAAGCCATTCGTAGAGGAAGAGTTGGTTTAAAAGATCCCAAAAGACCAATTGGTTCATTCCTGTTTTTAGGTCCAACTGGTGTGGGTAAAACGGAATTGTCCAAAGCTTTGGCAGAAAGCCTATTTGGTGATGAAAATGCCATGATAAGAGTCGATATGTCAGAGTTTATGGAGCCACATTCTATCTCTAAATTAATTGGTTCACCTCCAGGATATGTAGGATTTGAGGAAGGTGGTCAATTAACAGAGAAAATAAGAAGAAAACCATATTCTGTTATTCTATTTGACGAAATCGAAAAAGCACATCCAGATGTGATGAATATGTTATTACAAATATTAGAAGATGGACGTTTAACCGATAGCCAAGGAAGAACCGTAAACTTTAAAAATACAGTTATTATTATGACTTCTAATATTGGTGCTAGACTGATTACCGATAAAAAAGCTCTAGGATTTACTCAAGTTAGAAGTGCAGAAGAGGATACCAAAAAGGAATACGAAGAAACCAAAAGAGAAGTTATGGATACCTTAAAGAGAGAATTAAGACCAGAGTTTATCAATCGTATTGACGAAATTATTGTGTTCCATAAACTAACTGATACAGAAATTAGTGAAATTATTGATATTATGCTAAAAGAAGTAATCAATCGATTAGCGATGCAGAAAATAAAGATTAAGCTAGAACCAGAAGTAAAAGAACTGATTGCTAGCAAAGGAATTGACAAAAACTTTGGAGCAAGACCTCTTAGAAGAACGATTCAAAATGTGTTAGAGGATAAGTTGGCAGAGGAAATTTTGGATGGTAATTTGAAGAAGAATAAACTAGCTAAGGTTGGAGTAAAAGAAGAAAAGGTTGTTGTAAAAGAATAAAAAAGGTATGATTAAAATTTTTTGACCTATAATAGAATAGAAATGAGGGAAGAAACTTAAAGTTTTTTCCCTCATTCTTGTTGTATAGGAAAAATCAAAGATTTTTACCTATACAACAAAAATACATTCTACATTAACAGAAAAAGATACTATTTACAATTGGTACAATTATTGTAGTAATTAGTCCAGTTACTGTGATGGCCAAACCGCTAATTGCTCCTTGAATTTCTCCTAGCTCTAATGCTGTAGCAGTTCCTGAGCCATGAGAAGCTGTTCCACATGCTAAGCCTTGTGATACTTCCTGATTTATTTTTAAAACCTTAAATATTGTGGGAGCAAGTACTGCACCTATTATTCCTGATAGGATAACGGCAAATACGGTAATGGAAGATAAACCTCCTAATTCCTCTACAACGCCTAATGCAATTGGAGTAGTAATTGATTTTGGTAGTAAAGATGTTCCTAATTGGTTAGACAATCCAAAAATTTTTACTAATACGACTATTACTGCTACATTAGCTAAAACTCCTGCCAATACACCTGAAATAATTGCAATTATATTCTTTTTTAATATTTTTATTTGTTTAAATAAAGGGATGGCCAAACATACTGTTGTCGGAGTTAAAAAGTAAGATAGGTATTTTGCTCCATTATTATAGGTATCATAATTAATATGGAATATTAATAAAATGGCGACTATAATTATTGTTGCTGTTAATAATGGATTGAATAAATTGCTTTTTGTTTTATTTTTTATTTGAAAACCTATATAATATATAATGATAGTAATAAAAAAACCAAAATAGCTTGAGCTTGTTAATATTTCATTCATCATTTTTTATATCTCCTTCTATATATTTTATTTTTTTATGTTTGCTATTCTTATTTGTGATTTTAATTACAAGTTGAGAGACCAATCCAGTAACAGATAACACTACAATAGTTGATAGGATAATAATTAGTATAATTTTTAACATAGAATTTTGATACTCAAAAAATGTATCCATTATTCCTACAGCAGCTGGAACAAAAAATATTAACATGATAGATAATAAATATTCTCCAGTTTCTTCTACTTGCTCTAATTTTACTATATTTGTACATAGTGCTACAAATAATAATACCATTCCATAGATACTGGCTGGAATTGATAATGGCACTATATAATTTATTATTTCACCTAAGAATGAAAAAAATAATATTATCATTAATTGTTTTACATATTTCATAAAGAACCACCTTTTTTCCTTTTAATCATTATGTTACTATTATATAATATACTTGTTCTTTATATCACATTAAGCATTTTTTGTCTAGTATTTTGAAAAATTCAAGTTTTGGTGTTCTTATAAATTTATAATATTTTTTGCAATGAAAAAAATAAAAAAGACTTGAAATAAAACAAAGAAATAATAAAATGCAAATACGATCTTTATTGTATCTGCATTTTTATTCTAATTTATCATCTAATATTTTTCATCTGAAAAGCCAGCCAACCAAGAGGGAGATACTCCGAAAAAATTTGCTAATTTACGAATACCAGTTGGACCAATTTTTGTGATTTGACCATTTGCGTATTTGAATACAGTACTCTTAGATTTAAAATCTAAACCTCCTGCTATTTCGTCATAAGTAAGTTTAGATTCTTTTATTAAACTTTTTAATCTCTCAATGAAAATTTCATCCAATATAAATACCTCCAATTCATTATGTTCAATTATAACATTTCCTTTTATTTTTGTAAATAAGAAGAATTTTAAGTTTCGCCCTTTTTGCAAATTTCTCCGCTAGTTGGGCATTTGCTATTAAAAATAAATGAAAGAT
>CANOYI010000094.1 GCA_947571515.1 uncultured Clostridium sp.
AAATAAAATAAACTTTTTTTAAAAAAAAAAAATTCTCAAAACCGGGGACGCCCCTCTTGTCACATTTCCGAAGGAGGTAGAAATGGAAAGAGCAAGGAATTCAAATGGATTAAAAATTTTGTGTTATATTTTGATACCAATATTAGTAGCTATATTAGGGCTTAGCATATTTCATATGGCATTTTTAAGTGAATTTGAAAATATAGAAGGAGAAACGCAGTATTCACAAACAGAGAATTTTGCTAATAATTATTTGTATTTTTTTATGAATAAAATAGCTCAGTGTCAGAACATAGAACAACCTGATGATGAGATAGAACAATCTTATAATTTTATAGAATTAGAAGATTCACAAGGCAACATCTATTATTATTCTAATAATCAAAGTATTTATAATTATTATAATGGAATTGGGGCGTATATCAATTATGTAATTATTGATAGAGAAACACGGTAAGATGTTTACCAATATAAAAAGTAATAATTATCAAGAAGTAAAGGACAACATGAAGAACGAGGAAATATATTGGAATTTTGTAAATGGTAAAATAGAAACAAATTTAACTTATATCAATGAAGATAATATAAAATATAATTATAGTTATCGCAATTCTAGTTATGGTAGTAATCATTCACAAAAAGTAAAAAAAATGGGAGATTATGATATTTATAGTTGTTATGAAGAAGATAAAACGGAACAAGCAACTAATTTCGTATTCAATAAAAATATCTATGATTTTATGTTACAGCATAAGCAATTACCAATCTATGGCTGTTTAATGAGCTTGATGTTATTAGTTATCATTGCGATTTACCTTTTTTGGGCAATTGGACATAAAGAAGGCGAAGAGGGAATTAGCTTAAATGGGATGGATCGAATACCATATGAAATTATCAGTGTGATCAGTTTTAATGTAGTAGCAATCGTACTAACACTTGCAATGAACGTTTTTGATATACGTATTCACTATGTTTTAGTAATTTTATATATGATAGCCTATTTGATTGCTTATATAGCATGTGCTATATGGGGCGTTACTACGATAAAAAGGATAAAGGCAAAAACATTTTGGAAGAGCTTTTTTAGTTATAAAATCATAAGATGGTTTTATCATAAAATAAACAAATTTATAAGTGAAATGGACCAAAAAACATCTTCTAGTAAAAAAGTCTTTTGGTATTATTGGGGATTTGTTGTCATTAGTATTGTTTTAGCAAGTATGGTAGGAACTGGAATTAGTTTGATTGTATTAGGCGTATTTTGGCTTTGGGTATTTTATCGATTAAGAAAATATAATAGACAACAAGATGAAATCAAAGAAGCATTGCAAAAGATTTATGAAGGGAAAACAGATATCTACTTAGATAATCAAGAACTGGAAGGTGTTTTAAAGGAAATGGCAGTTTATATTAATGATATAGCAGGTGGATTTTCGAATGCTATTGAAGAAAGCTTGAAATCAGAAAGACTAAAAACGGAATTGATTACCAATGTATCACATGATATCAAAACACCATTGACTTCTATTATTAACTATGTGGATTTATTGAAAAAGGAAGAAATTCCGAATGAAAAAATAAAGGAATACATTGAAATTTTAAATAAGAAATCCTATCGATTAAAGAAACTAACAGAAGATTTAGTAGAAGCTTCAAAAGTATCTTCTGGTAACGTGAAACTAAATATCGAAGAAATTAATTTGAAAGAGTTGATTCATCAGAGTATAGGGGAGTTTAAGGATCGATTGGAAGAAAAAGATTTGAAAATAGAAGTTAGTATGCCAGAGGAAGAGGTCAAAATAAAAGCAGATAACCGATATATGTATCGTGTGATTGAAAATTTATTTAGTAATGTTACCAAATATGCTTTGGATGGTTCAAGGGTTTATATTGATATGAAGAGAGAAAAAAATAAAATAGAGCTTAGTGTCAAAAATATTTCCAAAGATAGCCTGAATATTAGTAGCGATGAACTAATGCAAAGATTTGTCAGAGGTGATAAGTCAAGATATACAGAAGGTAGTGGCTTGGGATTATCGATTGCTAAGAGTTTGACACAGTTGCAAGGTGGCGAGTTTACGATTTATATTGATGGGGATTTGTTTAAGGTGGTTATGAAGTGGTAATTTTGTATTAGCATTATTTGCATATTTTATGTAAATGTGATAAAATATAAAGTAGATACAAAAGTGTTTAGCACAGATAGTCCATAGAGATATGTGGATGGAAAGAAGGAGGAATCAACATGACAAAACGGGAGCTAAAAAGATTTTTAAAGAGAAGAGACGTAAAACTGTCGGGAGTTATGTTTATCATAGGCATTGAGGTTTTAGCCTATATAGACAAAAATTGGAAATTTATATTTCTTTTTTCGCTAGGAATCATTATTGCATTTCTTGCGTATTTATGCATAAAGGAAGAAATAAAGGAATATAAGCGATAGTTGAGAGGGGGGCTGTTGTTTAGCACTCCATTTCCTTTAAAATGCCAAAAGGGTTTATCCCTTTTGGCATTTTTGCAATCATAAACAGGGTAGAAATTTTTTTTTAGTTCCATAAGTTACGAATAAAAAAATAATATTAATTTTATAATTTGAAATTATTGTAAACTCATGATATAATACGGCTATAGACAAATGTCTTATATTATTTATAAAAGACATTTCAATTTTTTATTTTGTTTTTTAATATCTCAAGAAAGGAGTTCTTTATGGGTATACGGTTAAGTTCACAACAACAACAAGAAGTAGTCTTAGAAAATATGGGACTTGTACGTTATTGGGTAAATAAATTAGGCATAACCCCTAATAATAGTAACTATGAAGATTTGATTTCTATCGGCACAATCGGATTGATTAAAGCAGTAGCAACTTTTGATCCAACCAAAAAGATAAAACTTGCAACTTATGCAAGTCGATGTATAAAAAATGAGCTTACCATGCACTATAGAGGAGAAAAGAAACACGTAAATGATATTTCTTTAGATGAACCAATAGCTATTGATAACGATGGAAGTGAACTAACACTAAGAGATATAATTCCAAGTTCTTCTCGGGATTTTGTAGAAGAAATCGTAGAAAAAGAGGATTTCAGAAGGTTTATTAGTATTACATTAAATCTTTTAGAACCTAGAGAAAGATTGATTATGTTGCATAAAATTGCAGGAAAGAATCAAAGAGCTATTGCAGAAATTTTAAATTTCTCACAAAGTTACATTTCAAGACTTGAGAAAAAAATAAACAAAAAGGTAAAATCATACTTTTTTAACACTACAAAACGATTTAAGGAGGTATTCTCAATGGCAACAGTAGGGGAATTTTATCAAATTAGCTTTGCTTCAGAAGAGGTTAAGCATTTTAACAAGGTTTTTGCAACACTTTTGAAAAATCTAACTAATGTCGAAGATTTACCAGATTTTAAGGTTAGTTGTAACAAGAAACGGATTATAATTGAAATACCAGCACATCTGGAATGTTTTTCTTTTATTGCACAGATTATTCAAGAAATTGATAATTTTAGTATGGAATATGTATCTAAGAAAAATACGTTTGCAGATAATAATAATTTGCAGAAGATGGAAAAGAACGATACAAATGAGAGGAAAGAGGCTGGAATGGATACAATTGTAGAAGATGCTGTTGACACAAGTTCTGTTAAAGAACCAAAAATGGTTGAAAATTCGAATATCCAAGATGGTGCATCTAATTCAACAGAGAAGAAAAATGATAATAAAGCTAAACGGGTAAGAGATTATATGCTAAGTCTGGAGTCTTTTACTGTTAAAGAATTGAGGCAACATTTTCCTGACGTAACACCTGGAACGATTAATAATGTCCTAATGCAGGCAAAAATAAATGAACTTATAACGTCTATTGAGAGAGGAAAATATAAGGTTACAAAAAATTGAAATGCTATGGGCACTGTCACTGTAATTAAAGTGGCAGTGTTTTGCTGTTTTCTTGAAATTGCCAAAAGGGTCCATCGGTTGTTACTAGTCAGCCTAGTAACCATCGCTTTTTGCATTTTTGCAATAATCGATAAAAAAACTTGAAAGAAAAAAACAAAATATGATAGAATAAAAAACGGTAAAAGAGTAGATGCTAAAATGAGGAAATAAAGTTATAAAACAACAATTCTTTTCCAATCGGATTTGTGACTAGGAAGGAATGGGATTAATTATGAAGAAATTAATTATCATTATCATAATTTTGGCAATTATTTTTGTCGGAATGATTGTATACAAAAACATTGCTATCAATACGAGCAATAACATTAGTATACAAGAAATCAGTCAAATAGAAACTTATATAACAAAAATTTATATGTGGAAAGAAATAACCAAGCAAGCTCTACCAAATTTTGAAGATATCAATCAAGCAGAAGATATTTGGCTATGGGAAGCAGTCAAGAAAAACTTAGAAGATTATGAATTTTCTTATGAACACATTCAAGATAAAGCAAAAGAATTATTTGGAGAAAAGCTAACAAAGGAATTTCCAAAAGAAGGCACAGAATATATCATATATAATGAAAAAACGGATCAATACTATGCAATTGGAATGGGATTAGATCAACTAGAAGACTCTTTTTTATTAAATGAAATTCAAAAAACACAAGATGGATATGAAGTAGAAATAATAGAGTATTTGGAAGACTACTCACAAAGTTTAAATGAGGAAGAAGATTTTATTATTATTAGAAATACACAGGAAGAAGAAATTGCAAAAATTAGCAGTACAGAAGAAGAACAAGTAAAAGAAATTGTGAAAAATAATTTGGACAAGTTGAGTAGAAAAAAGATTGTTTTAAAGTTAGAGAATGAAAAGTTACAGGTAGAAAGAGTTTATGGAGAATGAGACAAGGGGGACAGGTTTCAATTGTCTCATGAATAAAGTAGAAAAATGTCGAAATAGGAAAAAGACAAAAAACGACAGAAATTTTGAGACAATTGAAACCTGTCCCCCTTGTCTCATTTTAGGAAGAAGAGAGATGTTAGAAGGATTAGAAAAGTGTAGAATATGTCCACACGAATGTCAAAGTAATCGAAATAAAGGAAAAGTAGGAAGATGTAAAGCAACAGACAAAGTACGAATTGCTTTATATAGCATACATAATTTTGAAGAACCATGTATTAGTGGAGAAAAAGGCTCTGGAACCGTCTTTTTTTCAAATTGTAATTTGAATTGTATCTATTGTCAGAATTATGAGATTAGTCAATTGGGGAAAGGCAAAGACATTACGATAGAAGAGTTAGCAAATATATTTTTAAAGCAACAAGAAAAAGGGGTAGAAAATATCAATTTAGTGACTCCTACTAGTTATGTGTTGCAAATTATAGAAGCCATTAAAATAGCAAAGCAAAAGGGACTTGTTATTCCTATAATATACAACACAAACGCATACGAAAAAACGGAAACGTTAAAGTTATTAGAGGGGTATATTGATATTTATTTGCCAGATTTAAAATATGCAGAAGATTGTTTGGGAGAAAAATATTCCAATATCAATAATTACTTTGAAGTAGCAACAAAAGCAATCCAAGAAATGATTCGACAAGTAGGAATCCCTAAGCTAAACGAAAAAGGAATGATGAAAAAAGGAGTTATGATAAGGCATTTGGTTTTGCCAAATCATATTGCCAATAGTAAGAAAGTTTTGAAATGGGTAAAAGAGAATTTGCCAAGTGAAATATATGTTAGTATTATGGCTCAATATTTTCCCACTTATCAGGCAAAAGATGTGGAAAACTTAAGTCGAAAATTAACAGAAGCAGAATGGAAAGAAATACAAGATTACATAGAAGAATTAGAGATTGAAAATGGCTATGTGCAAGAACTTGGAGAACATGAGGAAGAGTATGTGCCAAAATGGGAAGTATAAATGGTAAAAATAAAACGAAAAAAGTAGAAATTTAAATGATAATATGATATACTTTGGAAAACAAGAAATAAAAGTAATTCTTGTTCGATTTTATAAACTTATGATACAAGGAGGAAGTAAAGTGACACAAGCAGATCAACATTTTATAGAAACCTGTAAAGAAATTATTGAAAATGGCTATTCATCAGAAGGCACCAATGTACGTACTAGATGGGAAGATGGAACAGAAGCAAATTACATATCCATTTTAGGTGTATCTAATCAATATGACGTGGGAAAAGAATTTCCCATGATTACTTTAAGAAACAATACCAATACAGTAAAAAGAGCAATTGATGAAGTATTATGGATATGGCAAAAAAAATCAAACAAAATTGAAGACTTAAATTCACATATATGGGACCAATGGGCAGATGAAGAAGGCACAATTGGAAAAGCCTATGGTTATCAAATGGGAAAAAAATATCAATTTAGGACAAAACAAGGAATGCAAGAAATGGATCAAGTAGATTTTGTCTTATACTTATTAAAAAATGACCCTTCCAGTCGTCGAATTATGACCAATATATTTAACCATGCTGAATTAAAAGATATGAATTTAGAACCATGTGTATATGGTACGCAATGGCTAGTAAAACAGGGAAAACTACACTTGATTTTAAATCAACGTTCGCAAGATATGTTAGCAGCAAATGGCTGGAATGTAATGCAATATGCAGCTTTACAATGTATGTTTGCCCAAGTGGCAGGATTAGAAGTAGGTACTTTGACGCATAACATAGGAGATTGTCATATATATGACAGACATATTCCATTGGTAAAAAAATTAATAGAAGCGGAAAGTATGGATGTTGAGCCAAAATTAGTGATAAAAAATCCTACGAAAAATTTCTATGATTTTAAAGTAGAGGATTTTGAAATAGAAGGATATGCTTATAATAAAACAATAAAATTGGGAAAAATTCCAGTAGCAGAATGAGACAATGGGGACAGGTTTGAAATGTCTCAAAAATTAAATAGATAAATGTCGAAAAAAGTAAGCAACAAAAAACGACAAAAAATGTGAGACATTTGAAACCTGTCCCTATTGTCTCAACGAAGAATAAGAAAAGGGGTAAGAAAAATGTTAAGTATTGTAGTAGCAAAAGCAAAAAATAATATTATAGGAAAAGAAAATAAAATAATATGGAAATTACCAGCAGATTTACAACATTTCAAAGAATTGACAACAGGTCACACGATTATAATGGGAAGAAAAACTTTTGAATCGTTGGGAAGAGTATTACCAAATAGAAAGCATATTGTTTTTAGCCAGAATCCTGATTTTAAAGTGACGGATGAAAATGTACGAGTAGTTCATTCTATGCTGGAAATACAAGAATACATAGAAGATGAAAAGGAGAATTTTGTTATTGGTGGTGCTATGATTTATAATTTATTGATGCCATATGTAACAAAAATGTATGTAACAGAAATTGAGGAAGAATTTGAAGGAGATGCTTTCTTTCCAAGAATTAATACAGAGATTTGGCAAGAGACAAATAGAGAAAAAGGTCCAAAAAATGAAGCAAACGATTTGGATTATGACTATGTAACCTATGATAAAATAGAGGTTATTTTCTAAATCGTGTGGGTAAGTTACAATAATGATATTTACAATTGGCTA
>CANOYI010000095.1 GCA_947571515.1 uncultured Clostridium sp.
CCTCGTCTTTGTTCGCTCGCCAATTTTACGAAGTAAAATCTAAGTGAAATGCTTTATATTATAGGAAGTTCGGAGAACTTTCCTAGAATAGAACAATAGGGGCTTGATTTAACTTTTTCATATTTGAAATTATATCTTACAAGCCCCGTTTAATTGTTCGTCTGCGAAAATTGCATAGCAATTTTCTGTAGAATGTATTTTTGTTGTATAGGTAAAAATCTTCGATTTTTCCTATACAATAAAAAAAGTATGATACATATTACGTACCATACCCTTTTTTGCATATGTGTTATTTTGACTATTCTTCTACTACTTTCAATTGGCTTATTGATACTTCATAAGCCTCTCTAGTTTCTCCAAGCTTCTGGTATTCTCTACTTTGGATACGCCCTCCTACAACGACATGTGTACCAATCGGGAAATGAGATGCAGCCTTAGCAGTTCTTCCCCACGCAATGCAAGGAATATAATCACTTTTGCTAAATTTCCGATTGACAGCCAATAACATATCAGCAATCTCTCTGTCTAATGGTGTAGTGCGATAAATTGCATCTTTACACGTATAAGCATCCAAAATCACTTCATTGACGTCATCGTCATAGAGCTCTTCTTGCACATCTTCAATTTCTTGTGCAAAGACAAATAACTTTAAATGACGCTTGCCATCTGCCTCCATTTTGCTTCTATAAGAACGAAATTCTCCTTTAACTTGAACTCTTTTTCCCATATAGGCTTTTAAGTCAACTAGTCTCTCAGAAACTAATACCGGTATCCTATCAATAGTGCCACTGGTTCGTAGCACATTTAAAAAAATCCGATAAAATTTTTCTCCATAATACTTGTGATCAAACTCTTTACTTTCTTCAAAAGTTCCTCTTAAAATTACTTGATTATTCTTGTCCATTTCTGTCTCCTCCTGTTTAACACACATATGCAAAAAGTTTCACTTCTCCTATATTACTCAGAGAAATCCTATCTATTTAATTAACAAAATAGATTATTTTTATTGTATCAGATTTTACATAAGATTGCAAATTATATCTATTTATTACCCTATTTTCAAAACACACACATCTTTAAGCCTCTACTTGCTCCGTATGCACTTTTATTTGAATATCTTGAAATATCTCATCGCTTGCTTGATTTTTAGTCTTATCATAAATAATTTCTAACTGATATTCATCCTGTTGCACAATTTCCTTTTTTAATTTCATATCAGTTGTTTTATTATTTTCTAAAGGAATTTCCTCGTTATCTCTATATATTTTAAAAGAGATTGCTTCGTCTGTTTGAAATAAAATTTCAAGATAATACACTAAATCAATTTGTGTCACCTCCCCATTGTCTTTATAATTTTTTATTTTAAAACTATAATATTCCTTTTCCTGTTTTCCATCAACTTTTACAATAGGACTATTTTCTATTATTACTATAGGCTCTGCAATTTTGCTACTAGTTTCTATATTGGTACTGCTCAATTGCTTTCCTATGCTACAACCTGAAAAAAATAGTCCTAATACCATAATGCTTACTAGAGCAAGAGTTATTTCTCTTTTTTTCGTTTTTAATAGATTGTTTAATTCTCTCCTTCACACCTCCTAGTATAATACAATTTTGTCTACTCAAGGTATAATCCATATTTTTGTAACACCTTATAAGCGACCAAATTGTATTGTAACAGCAAGGACAAGTCCATTTAACTTGTCCTTACTTTTAAATATTGACAAATAAAAAAATAATAGTAGAATAAAGGTTACTTTTACCGTATACAAAAACACATTTTCTAAATTTCTATTCATACTAATCATTATCTTACGCTTGTGGTTCTACTTGTGTACCAGATACTATCACATGAAAAGTATAAGTATCTATATCTTGTGCATCTTGTGTATCAATTTTATCATTATTAGCTATTTCACTCTCGTTGTTTCCTGTTTCATATGGCCATTCCCAGTGAATTGTCAATGTCTTTATCTTCTCCTGAACATTAGCCTGAATGGTTCCTGATAAAATACTTTCTAATTCGCTGATAGAGCGATATTCTTGGTTATCATAGATAAATTTTAAATTGGTGGGCTTACTACTTTCATCCGTAAATCTAATATTATAATGAATTCCAACATTAGAGCTACTTCCATCTACGATAATATTAAAACTACCACTCGTCCCTGGTGCAATTTTATGCTCATTTAAAGTTTCATTATCACACGTTGACTCCAGCTGAATCGTTTGTACTTCTTCTTTTTGTCCATTCACTTTAAAACTCCATGTTGCCACTTCTGCCATTCCATCACCTCTTACCTCTGACACATATTTAGAATAACTTTGTCCTCCCATAAAAGATAATACAATACATGATAAAACAGCAATCATAAGAATTATTTTCTTCTTACTCAAAAATAGACCTCCCTCCTTTTTCCTAAATTTTTCGTTTGGATTGTTTTGATAAAATTTTTGAACTAAAATTTCTTTGAACAAATAATAGAAATTTGAAAATGTAACTTCATTATAGTTCCGCTAAATAGAATTGTCAATCACTTTTCATCGCAAATTTCGACATTTTTATATAATTAAGTTACCGTTTAGTCTTAAACTAATTTTTAGCCATCAAAAGCTTAATATATAAATATTTTGAAGAAAAGACTCTAGGGGTGGTAGACTCCAGATATGTTTTTTCAAAAAATATTTATATATTAAGCTTTTTTGTATTTAATCTAATTATGGATGAACAGTAATATAAAAAAATATAATAAATTTGAATTATTGTAACTAATTTAATTTTATTGACAACTTGTATTGACTTTTCCATTTTTTCACAGTATACTATTTTCATATTTTCCATTTTTTATTTTTTCGTTTTTTCCCAATTTTAAAATCAAATATTGAAAGGAGGCATGCATATTGCACAAAAAAACAAAAATCTTTATTTCTTTATTTTTCATCTTTATCTTTAGTATATTTTTTCAAACTAGTTCTGCCAAATATGTTATCGAAAACATTTACACAGTAGCAAAAATTGATATTGACAGATGCAAACCAAACATTGAACTCACTGATATCATTTCTTCTAATACAACCCATCCTACCTATGCCAACAAAACTCATTTCATCACAGGTCATATCAAAATAACAGAAAAAAACATAATTAAAAACAATCTATCGTCAGACAATCTTAAAATCACAGTAGGTAACAATTCAATTACACCTAAGTTTAAAAGTTTTTCTCTCATTTCCGAAAATACTACTGAAAAAATATATGAATTTTCCTTTACGAATATAACAGGTGATGGTCCTTTAATTATCATCATTCCAGAAGGAATGGTAGAAGACAAATCTGGTTTAGTAAATGAAAAAAAATACCTTTCTACAGGTATTCTTATCGATAATACACCACCTGTTTCCACCTTTGTAGAAACAGCTAGCCTTGACGGTAAATCAACAGCTGAAATCATTTTTAGCGAGGGCATACAACCTATCAATGGTTGGAACATTTCTAACAAAAATATGACTCTATCCAAAGAATTTTCTAATCCAATTTCATATGCTCTACCTATTACAGATTTTGCTCAAAACACTTCAGAAGTATTGGTAAATATACAAAAGGCAACCAATATTTTACTTCAATATAGCTCCTTTGTTTCCTCTAACCAACAAGTCCTTGTATCTAATGGCAAAATATCAACCCCTGATCCGACTTTTTCTAATTCCATTTCTATTAAATTATCTGGTCATTCCCATTCTTCCTTAAAAGGAAAAAGTTATATTTATACCAATCTAAAAAACGGCTATCATCCTTCTTCCATTACTAAATGGATTACTTCCAGATTGAAAAACATTTCTAATTTTTCTATTGTTTTTCAAGCTTATGTAAAAGATGTTGGTTGGTCAAAGGTTGTTTCTGATGAGCAAGAAACTCCAGCTCAATATAGCAATCCTATTTATGCTTTTCGCATCAATCTTGTTCCCAAAACAGAAAAACAATATTTAATTGATTTTTGGAACCGTGATACTGGTACAACTCAATATGTGAATTAATCTTATTTTTTATTCACTCCAATAATGCCACCTAAAATGCCAAATATCATTCCAATTACAATCATAATGATACTTTGCATTTCTAAACCAAATTTCCAATTTAAAATACTAGAAATTAAATAAATGGTAACTATATAAATTCCGCCTATTAAAGATCCATTTAATAATCCATTCTTTTTGATTTTAGTATTTCCGATGGAACTTCCAATTAGAATGCTAATGGCAGTTATCATAATAATTACTGGATTAATAATGGTCTCACTTATCTGTGTGTAAGTAAGTATGGTAGCAAAAATAAGTAGTAATATAAAGGTAGCAATTAAAGATATCCCTACTCCTTTGGCAATATTGGTAATGGTGTTTTCCATTTCATACACTCCTTTTTTACTTTTTGTTTAATTTATATGTGTATAAAAAAAGAAATAGTACTAAAGAAACTATCAAATCTTCATTTGGTCTAGTTAATATATTTCATCTAGTTGCATATTGGGATATTAACATATTATTTTGTCATTATTACCTAATTATATAAATGCCTTTACCTCCTCTGTTGGATATAAATATATTATAGGTTTATGTGATATAACTGTTTCAAAAATAATCATCTACACAAAATCATAGACAAATTCTATGAAACAGTTGAAAAATTTATTAATTGGATTTGTCATATAATATAATTGATGTTATACCTAACATTAGCTAGCAAATTCGTTTGAAGACACGAAATTGCACGAGATATATTTCGCAGATATATCTCTTTTTTTATTTTTAAATAGAACAATAGTGGGCTGATTGATATTTTATAAAATTTAATATGTAGAATTCAGCCCACGTTTAATTGTTCGTCCGCGAAAAATTGCAAAGCAATTTTTCTGTGGAATGCTTTTATATTCTAGGAAATTCAGAGAACTTTCCTAGAATATAAAAAAAAGCAGGGTCGCAGTCCCTGCCACAAAGATTATTCTTTGTTTTTCTCTTGGCTTTCACATTACCATTTACGCTATTTCAAATTTTGCACCTGCAAATAATTTTTTAACTTCTGTATATCCATCTAGTTTTTCTTTGAAATATTCTATTACTTCATCAGAAGTACAGTGTCCCATATATGCACTTTCCACATTATTATCCTTAAAATATTGTATTACTTGGTCTGTATATGAGTTTATTTCTCTTAAATGAAATCCACCAATAACAGCTATCACTCTATTTTCTCCAGTAATCTGTTTTGATTGTTCAATAATATTATCAATTCCAGAATGAGAACAAGAACTGAATACAACAATGCCTTTCTCTGTTTTAATAGCAATCCCTCCACAATCATCATATAAATAATCGGTTTTCTCATCTTTTAAAAATGAAAAAGTTTCTTTACAAAAAGAATTATTAAAACAAGTCAATTTAGTTAACGAGGCTGAAAAATACCAAAAAGAAAGAGATTCTATACTTGCTGATAATGAAGAATTGCTCAATACTGTAGAACATTTAGAACATGAATATAAAAAGAAAAATAATACTCTAGATTTAAAATTTGAAAATAGAAAAAGAGAATTAGAACAAGAATTTGAAAATAAAGAATTTGATATTGAATATAAATACAAAAATAAAATTAGGTCATTAGAAAAAGAAAATAACCATTTACACAAAATTATAGATAAATTCTATGAAACTGTCGATAAATTTATAGTTTGGATCTGTCATAAATTTGAAATTGGTGAGTCTAAAGAATTGATTAGAAATTTTGAAGAAGAAATGCCGTTTTCTCAATATCGGAAAGTTCTTCAAACATTTTAAAACAGATGCTTACTTTGTCCTCAGTAACAATATTTTCAATCTTGCTTATATCTGGTACTCTTAACGTATTTTCCAACTCAATTAATTGAGCATTTTTCTTTGCATACCCAGTATAAGCCTTGAAAATCCGTTCTTTCAAAGTATTAAAAGCTCCGTTTTCAGCCGTCAAAATAGGCTTCAACTGTTCATAAGGAATGTTTAATTGCCGAGCAATGTCTCTATAGACATTTTCAACAAAAACATCCACATCTGTTGCAGAAACAAAACGGTCTCCCCAACAGTTTTCATTAGTCGCAGACAATTCTGACCAATCTGTTACCTTCTTCCATGATAAACTTGTTACATCTTTTGCTTCCATAAAATAGTCCTCCTTAAATTTTGTTGTTTAGATTTAATTAGTTACTACTAAAAAGTTCGAGGAAAAACTCGCACTATTTAGTGCTTTGGAATAACTGATATAAGCATATTAACTATATCAATATATATTATACTATAATTTTACATAATTTGCAAATTTTTAAATGCCTCCTCTTTTATTTTCTCTACAATATTCTATTTCTATAAATTCTGCTTGTTCCTTTGTTAAATTATCATTTATAACTGCTAATTTTAATAATGACCTTATATTCTCCCATTTCATACACTTTGAACAGCCTTTTGCAGTTAATTCAACATAGTCTACTATTTCTTCAAATATATAATATGGTACAGAAAATTCTTTATTTAATTGCTCCATCTTGTACTTCTCCTTTTTCAATGTAATTAAGTATAAAAATGCAATAAAGTGTTAACACTTATAAATATAACACAGAAAAATATTAAAATCAATACATAGAAAAATTTATGGAGTGATTTAGATATGTCATTGATTGCAAGATTTGATGGAAATATGAATGTAATAGGAAGATTACTAAAAGAATATAGAATGAAGAAAGATTTATCTTATGAAAAACTATCTGCAAAATTAGAGTTAATGGGAATTAGTATTCATAAGCAAAGTTTGTATGATATTGAAAATAATAAAAGAACTGTAAAAGACTATGAATTATTTGGTATAGCTTATGTTTTAGGAATAGATGTTAATGATTTATTAAAAGATATACGAGAAAAATTTTAGAAATTGAGTTTAAAATGAATTTTTAAAAATCGTTTGACATATAATAAAAAAAGTAGTATACTATATTTAACTTAAGTTAAAAGCAAAATGCGTTGTTCATAGATGTTCGAAAAGAGCTAAGTGTGTGGTATCATTTAGTTCTTTTCATTTTTTATAAAAAAAGATAATGTAGCTAAAGTGGTATGCTACATTATCATAATTTCGGTTAGCTAAACCTCATTTGGTCTTTGGTCATTTGGTTTGTTGTCACTTTTGGCTTGGTCAAGAGCTACTTGATTTGAGTCTTTTTCTTTTTGTAATAGCAATTCTACCAAACGCCATACTAAATCTGCATTGTTCATATTTGTTCCTCCTTTCGCAAAGATTTCCTTTGAGAAAAGGATGTTTTTATTATACTTTAAATTCTACTGATTTACAACAAATTTTAACATATTTTCCCACAAATATTTTATTTATTTTCGATCATCCAATTATACAAAGTATCTTCATCTAGTTTGCCTTTTTTGAATAATTTAATTTTCTCTTGTGCCTCTTTCTTCCATT
>CANOYI010000096.1 GCA_947571515.1 uncultured Clostridium sp.
TGCTATGCAATTTTCTGTAGACGAACAATTAAACGGGGCTTGTAAGATATAATTTCAAATATGAAAAAGTTAAATCAAGCCCCTATTGTTCCTTTCAAAATTATTTCTTCTTTTTTTCTTTTTTATCAACAGTGACTTCTTTTTTTAAATCTTGTTTATCGATAAAGCCTTTTTGATATAAATCTCTGACATACATAATCAAAGAGAAAATAGTTGCTACTAAAGCTAAGATATATAGTCCTAAGTCAAGATTTTGCCAAATACCATTTAGATTAAATTGTTTTAATAAAAGAGAAATCACAATAGCGATATAGAATAGCACAGTAGCAAGCTTACCATACCATCTACTATAAACGACAACATCTTTTCCATAAAGGAAAGAAGCACCACAAATCATAATAAACTCTTTTAAAAATACAATTAGCAAAATCCAGATAGGAATAATATTGGTGAACACAAGAGAAGCTAAAGTAGCTATTTGTGTTAATTTATCGGCTAAAGGATCCATTAATTTTCCAAAATTAGAAACTAGATTAAATTTTCTAGCGATGAAACCATCTGCTATGTCTGTTATACCAGATATGGTAAAAAATACAAATGCTAATATGTAATTGCCTGTAAAAATAAAAACTACAATAACAGGTATTAATAAAATTCGTATAACAGTTAAGATATTTGGTACGTGTTTTAACATAATTTTCTCCTATTTTATTTTAAAATCTAATTGATTATTTTTTAAATTGACAACTACAGTATTTCCATCTAAAAGTTCACTACGTAAAATCATTTCAGAAAGTTCATCATCCATATATCTTTGGATGGCTCTTCTTAAAGGTCTTGCACCAAATTTGACGTCAGTACCTTTTTCTAAAATGAAGTTTTTTGCTGATTTACTAATTTCAATTTGAATGTCTTTTTCTTTTAAAGCATTTATTGTATTTTTTAGCATTAAATCAACAATTTGCATTAATTGTTCTTTTGTCAAACTATCAAATGCTACAATTTCATCCACTCTGTTTAAAAATTCAGGGCGAAATACGTCTTTTAAGCTGTCCATGATTTTATTTTTACTAACGGTTTGCCCACCAAATCCAATAGAGTTGTTGTTCAAGTTAGAACCTGCATTAGAAGTCATAATGATAATGGTATTTGCGAAACTAACAGAATTACCTTGACTATCGGTTAATTTTCCATCATCTAATACTTGAAGTAGAATATTAAACACGTCAGGATGTGCTTTTTCAATCTCATCTAATAAAATGATAGAATAAGGCTTTCTTTTTACTTTGTCTGTTAATTGACCACTATCTTCATAGCCGACATATCCTGGAGGAGCACCAATTAGTTTAGAAGTAGAGTGACTTTCCATATATTCAGACATATCAACTCTAATAATAGCATCTTCACTACCAAACATTTCATAAGCAAGAGATTTGGCAAGTTCGGTTTTTCCTACACCAGTTGGACCAACAAAGATGAAAGAAGGTGGTCTTTTCGTACTTTGTAAACCAGCACGATTTCTTCGAATGGCTCTTGCTACACTACTAACAGCTTCTTCTTGCCCAATAATTCTTTTATGAAGATTGGTTTCCAAATTTAATAGTTTTTGTGTTTCGGCTTCTGTTATTTTTTTCACTGGTATTTTTGTCCAGCTTTCAATGACATTGGCAATGTCTTGAATGGTAATTTGTTTTAGCTTCATTTTGCTATTTAATTTGTCAAGTTCTTCAATTAATTGACATTCACGCGTTTTTAAGTCAGCAGCTCTTTGATAGTCTTCTGTTGAGTCAGCTGCAATCACTTCTTCTTTTTCCGCTTGCACGTAAGAAAGTTCTTGTTTTAACATTTCTAGTTTATATAAGTCTTTGTTTTCTAAGTTGATTCTAGAACAAGCTTCATCTAAAATGTCAATTGCTTTGTCTGGTAAAAATCGATCATGAATATATTTTTCAGACATAATAACAGCTTGACGAATAACATCTGAGGATATTTTTACTTTGTGGTATTCTTCATAATACTTTTTGATTCCTTCCAAAATACCAATGGAATCATCAATATTTGGCTCTTCTACTAATACTTGTTGAAATCTTCTTTCTAGGGCAGAGTCTTTTTCAATGTATTTTCTGTATTCTTTTAGGGTAGTGGTACCAATTAGTTGGATCTCTCCATTGGATAAAGCTGGTTTTAAAATATTGGCAGCATTCATAGAGTGTTCTCCATCACCAGCACCAATAATATTATGGATTTCATCAATGACTAGAATGATATTTCCGTATTCTTTACATTCATCGATAATTCCTTTCATTCTGGACTCAAATTGACCTCTGAATTGAGTACCAGCAATGACAGCGGTCATATCTAATAAATAAACTTCTTTATTTAAAAGTTTAGCAGGAACATTTTGGTTAGCAATTTTAATGGCTAAACCTTGTGCGATGGCAGTTTTACCAACACCAGGTTCTCCAATTAAACAAGGATTGTTTTTAGAACGTCTATTTAGAATCTGAACGATTCTTTGAATTTCTTTGTCTCGACCAATAATGAGATCAAGTTCATTGTTTTTTGCTTTGTTTGTTAAATTCGTTCCATAAGTATCTAGGAATTTTTTCTTTTTGTTTTGTTTTATATTTTTCTTTTTTTCTACTTTTACTTTTTTTCTTGCATTGCTTGGTTCTTCTTGGTCTTCTTTGTTTTTATGGTTTTGACCATTAAACATATTAGAAAAAATAGAACCAAGTGGAATAGCAGCACCTGCTATTTTTGGGGCATCTTCATCAGCGTTATTATTAGGGTCTGTGCTTCCAAAAGTAATAGCACCTTCCATATTTTCGATATCTTCTAGATTGATATTTTCTGCCAAGTCTTTAAAGATACTTTCGAATTGTTTTGTCATATCTGACAAATTTATTTTATCATTGGATAAGATATCATTTTGATGAGCTAATACTTCATTTGGATTAATTCCCTTTTTCTTAGCACAGTCATAACAATAGCCTTCCATAGATTCTTTTCCGTTTTCTATTTTTTTATAAAAAAGGATGGCTGGATTTTCATTACATTCTGAACATAACATACTTTTTTTAATTCCTCATTTCTATTTAAATTTAATCTACCATATCATACCGCAAAAATGCCAAATAGTCAACAATTATGAAGATATTTTTCTTGATTTTTCCCCACTGGTTCCGGGATTAAATGGGGACAATTTAGGCTAAAACATATTTTAAATTAAAAGTTTATTCTATTTTTTATGAAGTAACAATTCGGGGGGACCAACAAGCTTACAGTCTGTTAGAAAAAATATTAATTATTTCTCATATTAGTCTGTACAGACTGGCAGATAGTTGGAAGTTACAAATAAAAAATAGAATAAACTTATTAAAAAAATTAGTAAGCTAAATTGTCCCCATTTAATCCCGGAACCAGTGGGGACAATTTGTAATATTCGATGAAATTACCCTGTAAAAAGGTCAGTTCCTCTTGGCAAAATTTTAGAACAATGTTATAATGAAATAGAGAAATAAAAGAAGAGGAATAGAATGAAATGAACGTAGTTATACCAGAGAAAAAAGTGTTTAATAAAAGGCAAATAGCTATTTATGCAATAATTATTGTTGTATGTATTGTATCTGTCATTATTGGCTTTTGTGTTCAATTTTATGCTAGAATTGATATTGGCAGGCTAATTGGCTTTGAGTCAAAAAGTGAATTGGGAAAGAAAACGGAAGAGCAAATAGAATTGTTAAAATCGGAATTTGACCAAATTTTTACCAATCGTATCGAGAATGGAGAAGGACAAGATAATAAGAAGAAAGATGATAGTAAACCACTTGTGTATACGAACATTGAAGGGAATAGCAGTAAATTAAATAGCTATGATATAAAAGTTCATATACCATATATTAATATTGATAACGAAATGATAGAAGGTTATAATAAAGAAATTGAAGATTTTATAGGAAAGACAAGTGATATTTTAGAAAGTCAAAATAAAAATATAATTTATACAGTAGAATATGTAGCTAATGTGCACAATGATATTTTATCTCTCATGATTCGTTCTAATCTAAAAGAAGGGACTAGTGCACAAAGGGTAATTATACAAACTTATAATTATGATTTAAGAAATAATAAAGAGATTTCATTAGAAGAAGTACTAAGAATAGAGGATATCAATTCATCTGAATTACAAGGTAAAATTAAAAATGAAATTAGTGTGGAACAGAAAAAGGTAGAAGATTTGAAAAATTTGGGATATAATATTTATAGTCGAGATGTTACAAGTAGTAGTTATAAAATAGAAAATTCAAAAGAGTTTTATTTGACAAATGATACTTTGTATATTATTTATGCCTATGGAAATGATACTTTTACCAGTGAAATGGATTTGATTATTATATAAGAATGATAAAAGGATAGGAAGGTTCCAGAACTTTCCTATCGCAAAGCAAAAGAAAAGAGAAGTGTTTGCTTCTCTTTTTCTTAAATAAAAGGGGATGTTTTTAATATCAATCAGTATCACTTTTTACTGACCATATTTGTATTTTACTAATTGATTTTGTCCATTGTGTGAACAAAAAGTGAAAACTAAATAAATCTTATTTTAAAAAGTTTTTCTATTCTTTAAAGGTAGGATATAATTATGGTTGTTCTCCCAATGTGAGTGTTAATTCTTTTTCTTGCCCATCACGATTTACTTTGATTTTCATTTCGTCCCCAATTTTATGAGAATTTTTTATTTCATTTAATTCATCCATTGTTGTAATTTTTTTACCATCTGCTTCAATAATGACATCTCCAATTTTAAGACCAGCTTTTTCACCAGCAGAAAAGTCATCAATTGATTTTACATAGATACCAACTACTAGATTATTAGCTTTCGCAGTTTTTTCAGTTAAGTCCATTCCAGAAATTCCAATATAAGGTCTTTTTACTTTACTATATTGAATTAATTGAGAAGTAATATCAGTTGTTGCATTAATGGGAATGGCAAATCCCATACCTTCAATTCCTGTTCCTGAAAGTTTTAAGGTATTAATTCCAATTACTTTTCCTTCATTATTAACTAAAGCCCCACCACTATTACCAGAATTGATAGCAGCATCTGTTTGGATTAAAGTAAATTTTTTTCCGTCTGAATCTGTTACTTCTCTGTTAACAGCACTAATTACACCACAAGTGATACTACTTTGCATCCCTAGAGGATTACCAACAGCCATAGCAAATTCTCCTACTTTTATATTATCAGAATCGGCGAATTCTGCTTTAGAAAGACCTGTTTTTTCAATTTTAATAACAGCTAAATCAGTTTGTTCATCTGTTCCAATAATTTTAGCTTCATATTTGGTTTCATCATTGAATAAAGTAACTGTTAGTTTAGTAGCTTCTGATACTTCGTAGTAAGATTCAGAAGAAGAACTAGCTACAATATGATTATTAGTAAGAATATAGCCATCATCACTAATAATGATACCAGATCCACTAGCTGTTGCTGTACTGGCTTGGGTTTGTCTGCCAAACATGGACATAAGAGAATTTACATTGTATTCTACTTCAATTCCAACAATGGATGGTAAGATTTTATTTGCCGCATAAACGGCAGTGTCAGAATAATTAGAAAGTGAAGTTTGGCTTACATATCCGGAATTTTGAGAATTATTTGTCGTACTTTCTATGTGAGAAGTTTCATTGATTATTTTGGAACGAATAGAGGGAACACCCAGACAAGTACCTAATACGACAGCACATCCTACAGCACCACTAAAAAATGGCAGTAAAAATCCCCTTCCAAAGCCAATTTTTGATTTAGGAGTAGATTCGTTTTTATAAATTGTTTTGTATGTATTTGGATTCTGTACGGTCCTAAAATTCTGTACGTTTTTTTCTTTCTTTTCATTTTCTTCCATTTTTATATCATCCTTTCAAAATACTAGTTTATTACTATAATAACCTATTATGCCAATATAATACAAGAGGTTTGTGAATTTTATGTGAAAAAAAATTGTCTTTGTATTGAAAATGTTATGATAAAAATATATAATGTAGAAAAATTAAAAGCGTAAAGGATGATAAAGGTTGAAAAATAATTACAATTTTCCTTGCCAAAATTTAATTCTTTTTCAACCAAGTTTGTGCCTTGAGAAAGGAATGTGATTAATTATGAGTATAAAGAAAGAAGAGGGTGTGACATTAGTTGCCTTGTCTATTACAATCATTGTGATAATAATTTTAGCGGGAATTGCTATTAATGGTAGTACTAATATGATAAAAAAAGCAAAATTAGAAGAATTGAAGACGAATATGCTTTTGATACAAGCAAAAGCTAGAGAATATGTTGAAGATGCTACTTTTAAAATGGGAATTAATCCAGATGAACCTAAAAAAAATAGTGTTAGAAATGAAGTTTATATAGAAAATGCTAAATTACAAAAAGCAACAGATGATGAAATACCATCTAATTTTGGCATAACTGACAGGACTACTTGTTATTGGCTAACATCAGAAGCTCAAACAAGTTGGGGGCTAGGTAAAATGAGCTTGGAGAGTAATGAGAATTATTTAATTCAATTTGATGAAACAAATGTAACAGTGGAGATTTATAATACAAAGGGTTATCAAGGTAATTATTCTTTAACAGTAATTGATCAAATAAAGGAATAAAATTGTATATATTCTATAGATTAAACTATATTAATAAAGGCTAGTAAGGAATGAGATAAACAATGAAGGAAAAGGAATTAGAAAGATTAACAAAATTAAAAGAAATAGAAAAAGAGTTATATCAAAAAGGTTTTCAGAAAATATGTGGAATTGATGAAGCAGGGAGAGGTCCTCTAGCTGGTCCAGTTGTAGTAGCAGGAGTTATTATGCCAGAAGATTCTATGATAGAAGGTGTGAATGATTCAAAAAAGGTTTCTGAAAAAAGGAGAGAAAAATTGTATGATTTAATTTTAGAAGAAGCCATTAGTTATTCTGTTGCTATTATTGGGCAAGATATGATTGATGAGATTAATATTCTAAATGCAACGAAACAAGGTGTTACCAATGTTGTTCAAGAATTGCAAGTAAAACCAGATTTAATTGTGGTAGATGCTTTAACTCATATTAATACAAAGGGAATACCTTATGATTCTATTATTAAGGGAGATGCTAAATGTTATAATATAGCAGCTGCTTCTATTATAGCAAAGGTAACAAGAGATAGAATTATGAGACAATGGGATGAAATTTATCCTCAATATGGTTTTGCACAACATAAAGGCTATGGAACAGCCAAACATATAGCAGCTATCAAAGAATATGGATTATGTCCTATTCATAGAAGAAGTTTTACAAAGAATTTTATAGGAAGATAGATATCTATAAATGGGGTACTAAAAAATATTTTTAGTACGTTATCTATTATTATATATTAGGAAACTTGCTAACATAAATCAAGAGTTTATAGGAAAATTTAAAA
>CANOYI010000097.1 GCA_947571515.1 uncultured Clostridium sp.
ATAATCAATAAAACTTTTAATTTTCTAAGAAAAAATTTTTTATTCGTTACCACTGTTTTATCTCTCATCATCTTGTGAAAAATCCAAAAATTTGATATACTAGTGGCTAGAAAAGAGGAGAAAAAATGATAGCAGAAGTAATCATTAATCGAACCGCCAAAAAGCTAAACAGAACTTTTGATTATCGTGTCCCAGAAAACTTAGAGGGGCTTATTTTTGTTGGAAGCAAAATCCTAGTACCCTTTGGAAAAGGAGCAAAACTAGAAGAAGCCTTTGTAGTGGGATTAAAGGAAAAAACGAACTATCCCAATGAAATCAAAGAAATTGCCAAACTAGAGGAGCAATTAAAAGACGAGCAAATCGCATTAGCCAAATGGATGGCAAAAAGGTATTTTTGCAATGTTTCTGATTGTATCAAATTAATGCTAACGCCAGGAAGTCGAACCAAAAACAAAGAAAAAAGAATACAAGATAAAACCATAAATAGCATCTATTTAGGAAAAGATATCGAAGAAATAGAATTTGACATAGAAATCGGAAAAATCAAATCAGACAAACAGAAAAAAATCATTCATTTTGTAAAAGATAATGAGGGAGTCACCATACCAGAGATAGAAATGTTGACAGACTGCTCAAGAGCCATTGTTAATACCCTTATCAAAAATGGTTACTTGGAGATAATCGAACAAAAAATAGAAAGAAATCCATTGGACTTAAAAGATATAGAAACCATAAAAAAAAGAGAAAAAACAGAAAAATTAGCCTTAACAGAGGAACAAGAAAAAGCCTACAAAACAGTAGAACAGAAAATGGAAGAAAACAACTATCAATCTTTTTTATTATATGGCGTAACAGGTTCAGGAAAAACAGAAATCTATTTGCAATTAATTCAAGAAGCATTAGAACAAGAAAAAACAGCTATTTTATTAGTACCAGAAATATCATTGACACCACAAATGTTAGACAGATTTATTGCCAGATTTGGAAAAGAAGAAATTGCGGTATTACATAGTAAACTATCAATTGGCGAAAGACATGATGAATGGGAGAAAATTAAAGAAGGAAAAGCTAAAATCGTAATAGGGGCAAGGTCAGCCATCTTTGCGCCAGTTGAAAAAATAGGAATTATCATCATTGATGAAGAACATGATGGTTCTTATAAATCAGAAGCCAATCCAAAATATGATGCCAAAGAGGTTGCCAAACAGATTGCAAAACAAAGCAAATGTCCATTATTATTAGGTAGTGCCACGCCAGATTTAAAAACCTATCATTCTGCCACACAAGAACAAGAGCCAGATGTGCAACTATTAACTTTAACAAAAAGAGCCAATCAATCCTCTTTGCCAAGCGTACAAGTAGTAGACTTAAAACAAGAATTAGTAAATGGAAACCGTTCTATGTTAAGTATGGACTTATACAGTGCCATTGAAGAAAATCTAAAACAAAAAAGACAAACTATTTTATTTTTAAATCGAAGAGGTTATTCAACCTTTATTATGTGCAGAAATTGTGGGTATACTGTACAATGTAAGAACTGTAATATCAGTATGACTTATCATAGTTATGAGAAAAAATTAAAATGTCATTATTGTGGTTATGAAGAAAAAATAGTAACTATATGTCCAGAATGTCACAGCGATAAAATTCGATATTTCGGAACAGGAACGCAGAAATTAGAACAAGAAATCAACAAACAATTTCCAACTGCTAAAACCATTCGTATGGACATTGATACCGTAAATAAGAAGAACTCACATGAAGAAATTTTAAATCGATTTAAAAATGAAAACATCGATATTTTAATTGGAACACAAATGGTTGTGAAAGGACATCATTTTCCTAATGTTACACTAGTAGGAGTCATTGCAGCAGATAGTTCTTTAAACATTGATGATTATCGAGCCAATGAAAGAACTTTCCAAATTTTAACACAAGTAGCACGGACGAGCTGGTAGAGAAAACTTGCCAGGAAAAGTAATCATACAAAGTTATAATCCAGAAAATTTCAGTATTCAATGTGCGAAAAAGCAAAACTATGAAAAATTTTATGAAACCGAAATAGCACTACGAAAACAGTTGAAATATCCACCATTTAGTGATATCACAGTAGTGAATTTTAATAGCTTGAATGAACCAGAAATTCGGGCAAGCAAGTAGATGGATTTATAAATTTTTACAAAATAATTTAGACAAAGAGCAATTTAAAATTTTTAAGCCAATGCCAGCACCAATTGACAAAATACAAAATAGATATCGTTGGCGAATTATTTTAAAAGGAAATATGACGAGTGAAGCAAATGATATATTAAACCAATGCTTAAGGCAAGCCTATGAAAAAAATTGGAAAAATACGAAAATAACAATGGATGTTAATCCGAATAGTATGATGTAGTATGAAATGGAGAGGCTTTTTAACAGTTAGATCTGAACGATAACATAAGAATGTTACAGTTTTGTTACATTGCTAGACAAAAAAAGTTGATGTGGTATAATAAAATAGATGCTATTTATTATAGAAAAAGTTACTAGTCAGCCTTATTATTTGTTTTCTCACTAAAAAATATAAGAGTAGGCTGAACAGTAACTAGAAAAACATACTGAAAAGAGTTTGAATAAAAAACAAAGAGGAGTTTTGAGATGAAAAACAAAGGTATTACATTAATTGCATTAGTAATAACAATCATTGTATTATTAGTTTTAGTAGCAGTCAGTGTAGCTACATTAACAGGTGAAAATGGAATCATAACCAAAGCACAGTTAGCAAAAGAAAAAACAAAGATAGAAAATGCAAAAGAAGAAATACAACTTGTAATATCAGAAGAAGTAACAAGAGTAGCAATTACAAATGACAAATTTAGCTATGAAAATCTATGGGCGAATTTAACAAAAAAGGATCCAAATTTTAAATGGGAAGGTCCAGAAGACAATTGCTATCATATAACGTATAAAGAATATGAGTTTTTAGTAGATGCTAATAAAAATGTTACATATATAGGAGAAGGAAAAGAAGAAAATAATACTCATACAGGAAACCAAATCGAAGAATTAGAAGATACAGTAATAGATGGAATTACTTATAGAAGATATGAAATATGGAATAAAGCACAATTAGAAAACTTTAGAGATAGAGTAAATAATGGAGAAAAATTTGAAAATTGTATCATCGAGCAAAAGGCAGATATTAATTTAAATAATGAAGATTGGGAACCTATAGGCTATGGAACAGCAAATGAAGACTTTAACAAATATTTTGCAGGAATATATGATGGAGAAAATCATACAATATCAGGCATTTATATTAATAATAATAAAATGTATCAAGCATTATTTGGAGACGTATGGGGAAGTTCAGAAAAGGTAATAATTGAAAATCTAACAATAGAAGGAAATATAACAGGAGGACATATCGTGGCAGGATTAGTAGGAAGAGCAGGAAATGTACAAATAATAAATTGCAAAAATAAAGTAAATGTTACTTCTACATTGTCAGAGGATGTTTATAATAATGAAACAGTAAGTTCAACAGGAGGAATTTTAGGAAGATCAACAATGAACCGTGATGTAGAAATAATAAATTGTGAAAACTATGGTATTATTAAGTCAACTTATGGAGCAATAGCAGGAATTGTAGGATTTTTTCAACAGGGAAAAATTAAAGAATGTAAAAACTATGCAGAAATAGAAGCAGATGTATATAAAATAGGAGGAATTGTTGGTTTTATGGTTGATGGTAGCATTGAAAGATGCTATAATACTAAAATGATTAAAGGTGTCTCTTATGTAGGAGGGATTTGTGGCCTTGGAGGATATAATGCAAATGGAACACTAAAAAAAGTATCTGTGAAACAATGTAGTAATACTGGAGAAATAGAAGCAAAATGCTATGTAGGTGGGATAGCAGGATGGCTTAGGAAAAGTTCTAGCCTAGAACAGTGTTCAAATTCAGGAAATATATTTTCTACTGATCAGGATGGTGAGTATTGGTCTTGCACAGGAGGAATTATAGGTTGTTTTGGAGGAAATTCAAAGATATCTTATTGCTATAATGTAGGAAATATTAAAGCAAATTATAGAGGAATGGGAGGAATTGCAGGTGACATTAATGGCCATGTAGATGAAGTTAGTTATATAAAATATTGCTATAATGTAGGAGATATAACAAATACAAATGATGATTATCCTGGAAGAACAGGAGGAATATGGGGGCTTTTAGAACAACAAGTGATAGATGAAATAACAAATTGTTGGCAATTACAAAATTGTGTAAAACAAGGGGTTGATACAGATCAAGTAAAGGTAGAGAATAAAACAGAAGATGAGATAAAAGCATTAAATTGGGAAAACTATATAGTAGTACAAGGAAAAAATAATGGATATCCAATATTAACTTGGGAAAGTGAATAACTTTATATATTAAGCTTTTGATGGCTAAAAATTAGTTTAAGACTGAACTGTAACTATAAAATGTTACAGTTTTATTACAACACTAGACAAAAGGTAATTAATGTGATATAAAAAGGATTATAACAAAGAAACATAAGACAACTAGAAGGAAAAAACAAAAGAAAGAGGGCGTTTTTTTATGAAAAGAAACAAAGGTATCACATTAGTGGCATTAGTAATTACAATCATTATTTTATTAATATTAGCGTCAGTAACGATTGCTACACTAACAGGAGACAATGGTATTATAACCAAAGCCATGGAAGCCAAGCAAAAAACAGAAGAAGCAGAAATAGACGAGCAATTAAAATTGGCTCGGATTAAGTGCTAGATTAAAAAAAGCAGGAGAAACCGTTACATTACCAGACATATTAGAAGAACTAGAAAAACAAGGAGTGGATTTTGAGCAAGAAGGCGATGGAACTATTATAATAGATGGAACCCATATCTTTGATTTTGAAGAAGTGGGTAATGGAGAAGTAAGTTGGGAAAATCAAGGAACAATGACGACGCCAAAGCCAAAGATTGTTTCGATAGAGATTATAGATAAAACAGATACTACCATAAAAGTAAATGTAACGACTAAGAGAAATGTTGGAGGAACTCTCATTTATTCGCTACAAGAAGAAAATGGAGTATACCAAGAAATAGAGAGAGTAAAGCAAACAGCCACTGGAGAATTAGCTCAAGAAGAATATACTTTTACGCTAGATCCTAATAAAATTTATGATAGTATAAAAGTAGAAGCAATTACAGAAAATGGAGAAAAAGCAAGTAAAGAAATAGGCGTAACAACAATACCAACATTAAGAGAAGAACATGTAAGATTTAGATATAGTGTGAATGGAAAAACAATTGGAGAAAATGAGTATACAAAAGAATCAGTAATAGTAGAAGTAACTGTAACTAATTCAGACATGAAAGAATACCAATTACAGTATACAACAGGAGATCCAGAAGTTGCTAGTAATTGGAGCAACTATAAAACAGGGGTAAAATTCACAACAAATGGTGCAATATATCTTAGATTAGCTCAGGAAGAAGAAGTTGGAAAATATTTAAGAAAAAATATAAAAAACATTGATACAAAGGCACCAAATACTTTCACACCAATAGTAGAAAATAGCAACATAACAACCAATAGTATTACAGTAAAAGGAAAAACGACCGATGCAACAGAAACAGAAGAAACAGCAGGTAGTGGAATTGCAAAATATTACTTTGGAATAGAAGAAGGAAATAACAAAGCAGATGGTTGGGAACCAACATGGCAACCAGTAGAGGGACAAGTAATAAAGGAAGAAAATGAAGCAAGTTATAAATTTGAAGGATTAAAGCATAATACAACTTATAGTATAAGAATGAAAGCGATAGATGGTGTAGGATATGAAACAAAATCAGAAATTATCACAGTAACGACAGCAACCGTACCAAATGGAATTACAATTTCTTATAGTAATCCAAATTGGACAAATGGAAATGTTACAGTAACATTAATAAATAATTCTGGTCCTACGTATAAAATACAATATTCAAGAAATGATGGAAGTTCATGGGATGATTATACAAGTGGAATTGAGTATTCTGCCAATGGAACGATACAAGCTAGATTGACAGATAACTTAAATCCTGCTGAAACAGGAAATGTAGGAGCTGTGGTAACTGGAAATGTATTAAAAATAGATACAACAGGTCCAAGTATTAGTACAACAACACCATTAACAGCAACTAGTACAACAGTGAATAGTATTACCTTAAAAATAAGAACAACTGATACGAATTCAGGATTAGGTAAAATAAAATGGTATTATAAAAAATCAACAGATAATCAATATGCAAGTGTTGAAGAGATTTATCAAACAATGAATGGAGTTACAGCAGGAGCAACAACAGAACAGGAGAAAACAAAAACATTGACAGGATTAACAGTAGGAACACAATATAGTATATATGCCGAGGTGTATGATGTAGCAGGGAATAAAACAACTAGTGGTATTATAAATCCAATCACCAAAAGACAATATACAGTAACTTATAATGCGAATGGAGGAACAGGTGCGCCAGAAAGTCAAACTAAAACAGAGGGAACTGCTTTGTCATTGAGTGGAACAGTTCCTACTAGGTCTGATTATGCATTTAAGGGTTGGGCTACAAGTGCTGATGCAACGACAGCGACCTATCAACCAAACAGCTCTTATACAATAGATAGCAATTTGAATTTGTTTGCTGTATGGGAAGATAATACGATTGTATTTTCTAATGGTCCACGTGTTTCTAGTGTATCTGGAGGAGTGAAATCAACAGATTTTACTGCTAATAAAGATGTTCTGGTTTATCTTAGAATAATTGGTAGTGCTTCTTCTTGGTCTGGTACTTTTATGGCTTATGGTTCTAATGGTTCGTCATTTTCTAGAGGTTCAAGTTCTGGAGCATCGGAAGCTACGATAACGGTTAATTCGGGCAGTAAATTTCAAATGATATTTACTGGATCTTATTGCACAGCCGGTGGTTATACTCTTGAAGTTACGAAGATTACAAATTCAAGTGGGTCTATGGAGTATAATTTTAGATGATAATTTGTATAATATTTTAAGGTAAAATTTAAGTTTCGACTTTTTTGCAAATTTCTCCGCTAGTGGGCATTTGCTATTAAAAATAAATGAAAGATTTTGTATATCTAAGCTTGT
>CANOYI010000098.1 GCA_947571515.1 uncultured Clostridium sp.
GACACATATAAGAGTCAAAGAAGAGGTGGAAAAGGCATCACAGGAATGACAACAAGAGAAGAGGATTTTGTAAAACAAATCTTTACAGCTTCTACTCATGATATGGTATTATTCTTTACGAATAAAGGTAAGTTGTATAAATTAAGAGGATATGAAGTTCCAGAGGCAGGAAGAACTGCTAGGGGAACAGCAATTGTAAACTTATTAAGTTTAGATGCAGGAGAAAAAGTATCAGCTGTGATTCCACTTCAGAATTTTGCTGAAGGAAAATACTTATTAATGGCTACTAAAAATGGTCTAATCAAAAAGACAGCATTAAAAGAATATGATTCAACTAGAAAAACAGGACTTCAAGGAATTACTTTAAAAGAAGATGATGAATTAATTGACGTTAGATTGACAGATGGAGAAGATAATGTCGTATTAGTAACTAGAAATGGTATGTGTATTACTTTTGATGAAAAAGATGTAAGACCAATTGGTAGAGTAGCACAAGGAGTTATCGGAATTCGACTAGATGAAGATGATGAAGTAATTGGAATGGAATCTGTCATTAGTGGTGGAAAAGCTACGTTACTTGCTATTACAGAAAATGGATTTGGAAAGAGAACAGAATTAGAGGAATATAGAGTTCAAAATAGAGGTGGAAAAGGAGTTATTACATATAAGATTACACCTAAAACAGGAAAACTAGTAGGCGTAAGAATTGCTGTAGAAGGTGACGATGTTATGTTAGTTACTAACACAGGAACTATTATAAGATTAAAAGTAGATGATATTAGTGTTCTTGGAAGATCTACACAAGGTGTTACACTAATGAGAACGAATGATGGTGGAAAAGTAGTTAGCATAGAGACTCTAAATCAAGATATGAATGTAGAGGGAGAAGAAGAGAATGAATAAAGAGGAACAAGAACATTTTTTGAATATTTTAATAGAAAATGAGCTATATCCATTATTAGAATGTGCAAGAGATGACATGCAAAGAGAGGAATTTTTAGAAGAATATTGCAAAGAAAATGAAATTGCAATTCAATTTGCAAGAAATAAAATTGCAAGAATCAAACAACAGAAGGCGAAAGCAATGCAAGAAATAGAAGAACAGGATGAGAGATAAAAGAAAAAACCAACTTAAAAACTTTGAGTTGGTTTTATGTTATCTTTTAAAACAAAGCATAATCATAATAAGAAATTAAAAACAGAGATTGAGGATGCGCTTTAATCCCTGTTTTTAAATCTCAAATCATCACCGAAGAAGTAGTAAATATCGTAATAGCCAGCAATTCTTGAGCCAATTCTTTCTTCATAACTATTGAAAATATCTTTAATACTCAAGTTAGTAGAGATAATAGTTTTTGTTATTTTATTGTTTAGATTTAAAATTCTAGTATTTAAGATTGTAAATAGTTCACTTAATTTCATACTATTTAGACTTTCTGTACCCAAATCGTCGATAATTAATAAATCGACGTTTAATACAGATTGATAAATATTATCATTGGGATTTTTTTGCTTACTCATTTTATAGTCAATTACACTCTCAAGTAGAACAGGAGCAGTTTGATAAAGTACAGTTTTACCAGCCTTTAGCAATTCTTGAGCAATAGAATTTGACATAAAAGTCTTACCGCAAGCCTGTGTTACCAGTAAATAGCAAATTCTTTCCATTAGGGTTATCAAAATCCTCTACAAAGACTAAAGCTTTTTGCTTGATATTCTTAATATTTTCTCTAGGAGAAATATTAAAATGATATTTTGCTAAATCAATTTCATCAGAAAATAAGGTCTCATTAAAAGTAGCAAAATTTTCTTTTTCTAGATTTGTCATATTTGATTTATGAAAAGAGGTATCTAGTAATTTTTGTTTTAAACAATTACACATTTCTGTTTTGTAATCATTATGAAAGACATATCCAGTATCTTTACAAATAGAACATTCATAATTAGGAGTTAAATAATTACTAGGTAAATTAGCCTTTTTTAAAATGTTAACTTTTTCCTTCTTCAAATTTTCTACTTTTTGATTCAATTCTTCTAAAGAAGAATGATTATGTAATAAAATATTTTTTGTAGTAAGAATAGCAAACTCATTCAATTCATTTTCAATTTTTTGTAACTGAGGAATGGTTTGATATAATTTTTCTTTCCTTTTTTCTAAGTCTAGTTCTGCTCTTATTTTCTTTTGTTCATATTCTTTTAATAACGAATTCAAAACTTCATTAGACATTTAATTTTTCTTATCCTCCTTATTCTCTGTGGATTGATTAGCATATAAAAAGTCTAAATTATCATAATTTCTTTGTTCATAATTTGTTTTATTTACTTTAGTTTGTAATTCTTTAGCTGATTTTGCTTGCTTTTTACGCTGTTCTAAAAATGCTTGCACTTCGCTAGCTGTTTTTAAGTTTCGGTCATGCCAATCAGTAATTATGTTATTAATATATTCAAAAGTAGGATTTTGTTTTAAAGTAGTTCTCTTTAAAGCAATTTCGATAATACTCATATCATAACCAAAATTTAAAACCCAATTTTCAATATAAGCTTCTTCGTATTCTGTTAGATTTCCATATTTCCCTAGTTTTTTAGCAATTATTTTATTATATTTATTTAAATTTTCACGCTTTTCGAAATATTGGTCTAAATCGTTCCAGGTTTTTATTTTGTTAGAAGCCCAACCTTCTGCGACAACCTGTACATATTTTTTACTCATGGCACCTCTATTATAACAATAGTCAAATAAAGCAATCATAACTTGCTCATCAAATTCATATTTTTTAAACCATAAGTCAATATCATTGTACCAAGAAGGTCCCATAATTCCTTGAAAATACATATTATTAATATGATCAATTGCTTTTGCTCTTGATTTATTTTTAGAAGTTTGTTCTATTTTCTCTTTTGACATTGTTAGATTAGGAGTATATAAATTACGAAGAGTAGCTTCTTGTATGTCTATTATAATATATCCAGTTGTTTTTTTTAAGATTAAATTATTTTCTTCTAAATATTTTATAACATCATTAATAATCTTTAAAGGGATATTTAATTTTTTCGATAAATCATTTAATTTGATATCTTTGTGATATTTAGATAAAAAAGTCATATATAAATAAATTTTTAAATAATCCCCTGGTAACTCTGATAAATATTCAGAAAAAAATATGTCTGGTATCATTGTTTCTGAAAATAAAAGTGATTTTTCTTTTTGCTCTAGCTTCATTTGATTACCTCCATTAAGAATAAAGTTGGTAATTCACATTATAACTTTTTTAGACAAAAAATTCAAGGATTATTATTTTTTTTCTATAACCATTTAAGTTTAAAAGTAAATTCCAGATTTGTTTTAAATCTGGAATTTAGTCTTGGATTTAGAACTGGAATTTACTTTTGGAATTAACCTTTTTCTATAACCTATGTAAAGTTAAGTATTTTAAAAAACAAATTTATTATATTTTTTATTTCAGTGACTCCCAGCTGCAAACAGTCTGTAATTGCATAACAGACTGTAAATTGCTGGTCCCCCCGAATTGTCACTTTATAAAAAATATAATAAATTTGTAATTATAAGCTACTTTTTTCGATAAAGAAATAATTTTGGTTTTAGTAAAAAACGTGTAAGATAGGAAAAAACATAAAGAATATTTTCACCATTAAAACCCGCAAAACTAAAAAGTAACAAAGGAAAACACAAAACAACAAAAACAAAAATTTTTAAAGTTAAACTTTTAAAAATAAAATTTATGGCAATAAAAACAAAAGCATACCAAAGCAAATTAACAAAAGCCGTAGAATAGTCAATAATACCAAATAACTTATTTTTTAAATCATAATTTTGTGGAAAAATAAATTTCATAAGAACCTCCTTTTTATAATTTAGGATTTAAAACCAACAAAGTTTTTCACAGATTGTGAAACTTCTGTGGAAACACCACCTATAAAATCACGAACTAAAGAATTTGTTCGAATTAAAGCATAAATGCCACCAACATAAATAAATTTAGAAAATAAATTGCTAGAAGAATAATCCATCGAGAATAAAATTAACAAAACAATTGCTACAATAATTTGAATAAATAATAATGAAAATAAATTACGGAACCAAGTGCTAAAGAACCAATTTGTTTTATTTAGTGTTAAAGATAAAAAAGCAAAGGGAGATAATAAAACAAATACTTTGATTAAAATATAGCGAAGAGAATAAGAAAAAACTAAATTTAAAAGAGAAATACTTAAAGTTCCTTTGATTAATCCATCTAAAGAAAAAATATTAAGGGAATTCGTATCAATAGCTATATTTGTATTAATTGTAGTAATTAATTCTGAGAAACAAATATCTTTCTGAAATAAATTTTCTCCTACATTTCGAATGGCTAAAGAAACATTGGAATTTAAATCAATAATAAATTGTATGACGAAAAAAGAACCATTCATAGCAATGCCACATAAAACTAATTTAATAATAAAACTAAAAGGTGCCTCTGTTTGTGTATAAGTAAAATGAGCCATTAAATACCTAGTTGCGTAGTATAAAATAAAGGCAAGTAAAAAAGAATTAGCAATTAATAATATGCCATTAGAAGCAGAGGTACCAAATAAGTTTTCAAAGTTTTTATCTTGTAAAATATTAGAATTAATAAAAGTAATATCATCTAATATAGAATAAAGACTATTATCAATGGAACTAAATAAGGTTTCAAAAATAGTGTTAATAGTATCAATAATAATTTTTGTAATATCTGTTGAATTTTCCAAAAAAGACCTCCTTAATTAACCAATGATTTGATGGCTGATAAAATTAAGTCAATTGCTAGAATAAAAGCATAAGAAAATAAAGATCCTTTTATTAATTTATTTCCTGTTCTAACTTTTTCTTCATCGCCAAAACTAAATTTTTTCATAAATACACCAGTTCCTACTGCAACAGCAGCTGCCGGAGTTGCAATTTTTAATAACCACTTTTCAATACTTTCAAACGCTGAATTAATTTTACCTACAATTTGTGGGTCACCAAGAGCAGCAAAAGAAAACGATGAAAATGAGATTAGAAATATAAAAAATAAAATACAAGTAAAAAAAGCATAAAAAATTTTTTTATTCATAAAACATCAGTCCTTTCTATATAATTATTTTGTTTTTTTAAAATAAGGAAACATATGTAGTTTTTGGGGTAGATAGATTTTATTGCCATCTGATAAAAAAGTGAGAGCTGAAAATGTTTCTAGTTTTTGAGTGAAAAAGTTAGTTTCGAAAATATAATCATTTTGTAAAGAGGTACTAAAAGTTTCTGAGATACTAGAGTTTTCGGAATTTAGTGTATTGGTAATATAACTAAAACGAGTTTGCTTGGCACTCTCAGAAATACTTCTAGTGGTTCTTTCTTTTTCTTCTTTCCCTAGTTGTTTTTGGGCTTCTTCAATGGTAAAAATATCATCGGTTCGAAACCATATTTTGTTAATTAAATTTTGAGTAATTACCTTTAATTGGGCTTCTTCCTTTAAAGTAGCTTTTAGAGAAGAATAACTTTGTGTACTTACAATATTAATACATTTTGCCTCTCTACTTAAAGAGAAAAATTCACCATCGGATTTTGTTACATACTTATCATATTCATCACAAATAAAGGCAGTAGTTTTAGAAGATTCGTTTGACAAATTGGAAATGATTTCTGTTTGAAAGTCTAACTTTAAATAAGCAGCAATGATTTTAGAAAGTGAATTATATTCAGAAATATTCATATTTAAAACTACTATTTTACCTTGCTCGATTACTTTAGAAAAACCAGTAAAAGAAAGTTTTTCTTTAGGAGGACAAAAAGTAGACATAACATCAAAATCAGAAATAAAACAATTGGTAATACGAGTGATTTCAGAGACTAAAATTCCTTTGGTTCGGCTATCTAAGTTTTCAAATTCTTTCTGAAAAAAATTCAGACTAGAATTCAATTCATAAATTTGCGAATGAGACAATTTAGAAGAAATAAACAAATCTCTCAAAACACTAATCTTTTCTTTGTAATAATTAGGCTCTGTTATCAATTTATGAATTTCTAAAAAGGTAACATAATTATCATTATAAAGCCTACACAATTTAATACATTCTGTCAAAACCTCTTCTGCTTTGTCCAGCCAGTAGGATTCACTATTGTTTTCAGAAAAGAGTAAAAGAATGCTTTTTAAACGATTAGCTAATACTTGTGGTTTTAAATTTGGCTTATGTAAAGGATTATAATGAATGTTAGATTGTAACTCAATAATAATTAAATCTTCTTCTAATTGAAATTGTTTCGCATATTTTTTGACTTGTTGATAGAAATTCCCTTTTACATCTAAAATCAACATTCCTATTTTTCTTTTAGGATTGTTATGATTGAATTCTATCAGTTGCCTTGTAAAGGGATACATAGCACTTGACGTTTTGCCAGAGCCAATTGTTCCAGTAATCAAAAAGTTTTGATAAAGACCTGATTCAGGAATGTAAATGTTATTATGAGATGAATTTTCTCCAATTAATAAGTCTAAATTGTTTTTGGTATGCATTATCATAGGAATGTTACTTTTTTGAAGGGTAGATTTGACTTGGAAAAAAGAAAATTTCATCAAAATTCTAGTATAAATCAAGTGACCCAATATAAAATTACAAAATAGAAAACAAACGACATATAAGATTTTTATAATTTTCCATAATTCAGCGTTATCAGAACAAATGTCAAAAGGATGAATACCATAAGTGATAATGACTTCTTTTGCCGTAAAAATAGGATAAAAGATACAAAAAGTTACATAACTAAAAATAATGAAAAATAAAGACATAAAGATAAATTTTTTTAAGTATTTAATAATAGTAAGAGACCTCCTTTCCTAATCAATAAAGATTACATTTTAAAATGAGTTTTTCTTGATTTTTAACTTAGAACCTTGTTTGTTATGAAAAAAAACGATATCAAAAAATGTGTATAATGAATATAAAGTAATGAAAAGATAAATAATAAAAGTAATAAAGAATAAATCGATTAATCTTAAAATATTGTCACCACCTTTCTAATTTTTCCTATGATACAATATTTTTTTTGATTTGTCTATACTTTTTTTAAAATTTATGGTAAAATTATAAAATAGAAGT
>CANOYI010000099.1 GCA_947571515.1 uncultured Clostridium sp.
TTCTCGTCCAATAAAATAGATTCTGAGGAAGAAAAGATAATATGCACCATTTCACATCCACAAGTTTGAGAATTGATATATAATTTTAGTAAAGAGATAAATTCAAGATATTCTTTTTCTATCACAAAACTATTAACTGCCTCATTTACCACTTCATCTAAAACAGATAAATAATCTTTTAATCTGAAATTGATAAAACCATTTAAAATAATTGATTTATGAGTCGATAAAAAGGAATAAAAGATATCGTATAAAATTTTGAATTTTTTATCAAAAAGATTGGTGAAATCATCTGCCATAATATCAAAACAAATAGATAAAATCTTCTCTCTTTCATTCGCATCAAAATAAAAATAGTTTTGCATGATTAATCTTTTTAGTAAAGTTTCCTCTAATTCATCAATCACAAGAAAGCATAATATGGAGGAAATTTTGGATAGGAAAAGAGATTCGTCTTTCCCAGAATAATGAATAATAACATTTTGATAAACTTTAAATTCATTTTTTGAAAAACAGATGTCTTTTAGCTCGATATTTTTTAATTCATTTAGTAGATAATTTAGTAAATCAGAATTATTTGTTTTAATACACAGTGACTTCATGAAAATTCCCCTTTCCAATAAAACTAGTATCTACTAAATTTCAAAAACTTATACATTATAGTATGCAGATTGGAAAATTTGGTGTGTAAATTGCCAAGAGGGACAGACTTTTTTGGCAATTGTGTAGTAACCAATTTGATAGAGCGTAATAAAAATGTAATACAAAAAGTCGAAACTTAAATATAAAAACTATTTACAAAAAATAATTAATGTGATATAAAATAAGAAGTGCTATATAAAAGAAACATAAAACAGGAACAAAAGAAAGAGGGAACTTATTATGAAGAAAAATAAAGGTATCACATTAATTGCATTAGTAATCACAATCATCATTTTATTAATACTAGCTTCTGTAACAATTGCCACATTAACAGGTGATAATGGTATCATAACCAAAGCCATGGAAGCTAAGCAAAAGACAGAAGAAGCTGAATTAGATGAACAATTAAAACTAGCTCGGATTAAGTGCAAAAGTAAAAAAACAAGGTGGAACTATCACAGTAGATGATATATTGGAAGAATTAGAAAAGCAAGGTGTGGATTTTGATAAAGAAGATGACGGAACCATTATAATTGATGGAAAACATATGATTGAATTTGATACTAATCCAAGTACAGGTGAAGTGGGATGGGAAAACCAAGGAACAACAACAGAACCAAAGCCAAAGATTGTTTCGATAGAGATTATAGATAAAACAGATACTACCATAAAAGTAAAAGTAACGACGAAGAGAAATGTCGGCGGAACCTTGATTTATTCGATACAAGAAGAAAATGGAGCATACCAAGAAATAGAGAGAGTAAAGCAAACAGCTACTGGGGAACTAGCTCAAGAAGAATATACTTTTAATAACTTAGATAGTAGTAAAATTTACAGCAAAATCAAAGTAGAGGCCATAGCAGAAAATGGAGAAACGGCAAGTAAAGAAATAGATGTTATAAGTGTGCCAACATTAACTAGAAATGATGTGACATTTAGTTATAAAAAGAAAGTAAGTGGAGATACAATAAATGAAGGAAGTTGGACACGGAGAACCAGTTATCATAAAAATAAATCCAAATGCAAGTATAGATATGACAACATATACATTACAATACCAATACACAACTGGAAATCCGGTTGTAGAAAGTGAGTGGAAGTTTTATTCAAGTGCAGACGCAATAGAAGTAAGCCAAAACGGAACAGTCCATGTCAGATTATATGATAAAAATAGTCATGAAGCAGGGAAAGAATATGCAAAAGAGATAATGCTTATAGATAAAACAGGACCAACCATAAGTAATCTTTCAACAAGTGATATAACAACTAAAAGTGTAAAACTTAATGTAACAGCCAGTGATACACAAAGTGGTTTAGCACAAAGTGGAACTTATCAATATTATTTAAATAATGAACTAAAATACACAACGACAGATAGTAGTTATACTTATGAAGGACTAACAAGTGCAACCCCATATACTCTAAAAGTAGTTGTAACAGATAAAGTGGGAAATACAGCAGAAAAAACGACAACAGCTGAAACATTAGTAGTACCAGGAGGAACGAATAATGTTGGAATGACCTACACAGACAAAATCGGAATAAGTTTTGATACCGCAAATTGGACAGATGGTAATGTAGTTATTACTTTAACAAATAAGACAGGAAATTCTTCTTACAAACTACAATACCAAATAAATGGCGTAGGAGATTGGAAAGATTATGATGAAACAGCTAAACCAGAGTTGACAGCCTATCAAAGCTTTATTGTTGCAAGATTGACGGATAATACAACATCAGGGCAAACAGGAAACATAGGAGAAATAGCAACAGGAAATGTAATGAAAATAGATAAAACAAAACCTACTATTAGCGAGGAGACGCCATTAAAGGTAACAGACTTAACAACCAATAGTATATCACTAAAAATAAAAGTAAAAGATGAACTTTCAGGATTAAGCAAAATAAAATGGTGCTATAAAAAATCAACAGATAGTGAATACAAAACGGAAGAAGATGAATATCAGACAATGAAAGGAAGCACAGCAGGAGCGACAACAGAACAAGAGAAAACAAAAATATTAAAAGGATTGACATCTGGAACAACATATAGTATATATGCCGAAGTATATGATGTAGCAGGAAATATGACGCAAAGTTCTATGATAGAAGGACATGCACATAAATACACAGAAGGTGTATGTGAAATATGTGGTCATGATATAAGTTATTTATCTGCTAATCAAGGCTTTAACGATTGGACTGCTTCATTTCTTAATAACAGTGATTCCAGGTTTTGGCTAGATGGTGGTGCTAATATTAGTTTATCGCATGAGGGTAACGTTGGGTGCTTAGTTTATAATGTGCCTGTGAGAGTGGATGATTTGCTAGAAATTGGTTGCCGATTTGCTGGAGGTTCAAACATAGAGTCATCGGAACATAGAAATACCATTGGTATTTTCCCTGATAACAGTGGTGCTCGTCTGGGTATATTAGAGGACACTAGATCTGTTTTTGTTTCGAAGAGAGGTCATTATGGGGATACGATGACTGATGTGGGTTTGGTCTTAGATGTTCAAAATTGTACTGGTGTTTATTATGTGAAGTTTATAGTCGACAGAACTTTTTCAACTAGTGTTCACAATTCATATTGGATTGGAAATTTGAGGGTTTTTCCGGTCTATAAAGAAATGGAACAGTAGCGTAAACTTATACATTTTGCATATCTTCATATCCTTGCATTTTTATAGCTTATGTGATAAAATATACTTATATTTTGTTAGGAAACCCTTTGAAATAAATAAATTTTCGGAGGGTAATACCTCCGGAAGAATAGGAGGTAAAATATGCAAGAAAAGATCTTTGGTTTTTATGAGAAAATAGGAAAAAAACTAAAAATATCAGTTGAAAAAGAAGAAAACAGAATTAATCTTTCGACAGAAAAAGGGGGACGGATAATAATTCATTTATTATCAAAACCTAAAAAGAACTTTATGAACTATTTTTTTAGAAAAACAACAAGAAAGAAGATCAAGAAAATTACAGAAGAAGAATGTAAACAAATAGTACTTGACACATTAACAGATATTCAAATCTATCAAAGTAAGAGAGGACGTTTCTTAAGTGTAGAGGAAAATATTTGGGAAAAAATAAAAGAAGAGGTTTGGGAACAAATAAAAGAAGATATCATAGAAAACAGAACGTTTTTCTATGAATATCAGATGAATAATACATATTGTCAATCTTTTATTTTTTCTATTATCAAGTCATCTAAAAAGGGTGTCCTAAAATAGGACCCCTTTTTATTTAGCCATATATTTGATAATCAATGTCTGGGAAGACGCAATCTTTTTTGGCAATGTCTTTCAAAAACTCTTCGTCGATGTTATCTTGTTTGATTTGTTCATATAATTTGGTAAATCTTCCAATGTGGTCTTTAATTCTTTTTTTGGCATAATCTACCATCGTTCCATTGGTTATAATAAATAGCCAATCACTGCTTTGAGCTAATAATAATTCTCTCGCACATTGGTTTAGTGCTTTTTTCTTTAGTCCTTTGGCATTTGGATAAAGATAGGCTAATTCGCACATTCGGTCTCCTGCTACATGAAGGTGTCTATGAACATAGTCATTAGTTGGATTTAACCATACTTCACTATAACCGATTTGCACCCCAACTAGAACGACAAGGGGAAGAGACTTGCATATTGGGATATTTGTCAATGTATTCAGAAGGTGTGATTAATTCAAAATTGCAATCATCATAGTAAATTTTCTTAAATAAGATATAGAGCCAATAAGGTCCTTCATACCACCAATGTCCATAAAGCTCAGCATCATAAGGACAAAGGATAATTGGTGGTGTTTCCATATATTGTGTAAGATGACTGATTTGTGAAGTTCTACTATCTAAGAAATGACCAGCTTGTTTTTCAGCAGAGTCCATGGCCCATTGAGGATTGTAATAGTCCTTAGAGTCAGTATCACCAGTAATTCGATAATACTTAATTCCTGTATGGACTCTAACGCCATTGTGGGCAATATATGGTTTGATATAATCATAATCTGTTTCGTAACCGATGTCGCGATAAAATTCTCTATAATTATAATCTCCAGGATAGCCATTAATAGAGCTCCAAACTTGTCTAGAAGATTCGATATCACGTCCAAAAGCGACAACACCTTCTGGGGAAACGATTGGAGCAAAGGTACCATAGATAGGAGTAGGATTGGCATATAAAATCCCATGTGATTCGGTAATGATATAATCAATGCCAAATTCTTTTAAATATTTGTCTGCTTCTGGAACATAGCCACATTCAGGAAGCCAAATGCCACGAGGTTTTCTTCCGAAATATCTTTCATAAGTTTGTACACCAACGGCAATTTGAGCCTTTATTGTTTTTTCATTGACATACAAAATAGGAAAATAACCGTGAGTAGCACCACAAGTAATAATTTCCAATACGCCAATGTCTTGGAAATGTTTAAACGCTTCAATTAAATTACAATGGTAGACCTCTTTAAATAAGTATAAGTCATTGGAATATCTATCTAAATAGTAATGAGAAAGTTGATTCAATCTTTCATCATTAGCCGTTCTTTTTACTTCTTTTTTGGATAATTCAATTAGCTGTTTTAAATATTTGATATATTTTCTTTGTAATAATTTATTATCTAACATAGAAAGTAGAGGAGGGGTCATTGACATGGTAATTCTAAAATTGACACCTTCATCTACTAGTTTTTGAAAGTTTGTTAGTAAGGGAAGATAGGTTTCCGAAATTGCTTCATATAGCCAAGATTCTTCTAAATAATCATCACTTTCTGGGTGATGGATAAAAGGAAGATGGGCATGAAGAACAAAACTTACATATCCTTTTTTTTCTTGCATTTTAATAATTCTCCTTTGTTTTGAGACAAGGGGGACAGGTTTCATTTGTCTCACAAATTGGATAGAAAAATGTCGAATTATACATCTTATACATCGACAAAAAACGACAAAAAGTATGAGACATTTAAAACCTGTCCCTAATGTCTCATTTGACTTCCAGAAGATGGATTGTTTATTATTTCTTCTAAATTTTCATCTTGATAAATTTCTTTATAAAAATCATAAATGTTATATATTTTTCCCATATTTTGAATAAATGAAATAGAAGATAGTTGCTTTCCGAGTTTGCTTTCCTGTTTTTACATTCCTGAAATAAAGCATTTTTTGATTAGGGTCTAATAAAATCCTATCATTTGGAGCTTCAATTTCATTAGAAGTAGTGATGTAGATATAATCAGTGTTTAATTTTTCCGTTTTTACCGTAGGACGACGTCCTAATTCAATTCGATAGTCACATTTGCTGTCTGCAACATGTAAATACCAACTATTGGCAAAATCATTAATTTCAATTTCGAAATGATAACCTAAGGTATCATTATAAATGATTAAAATTGGTTTGGTGGTTTCAAAAAAATTATCGCCATATTGTTTTTCAAAGTTTTTTCTGTCTTGATCCGAAATATCCCAATAAATAAATAGATTGGTAGGGGTTTGTGCTAAAACTTTTACAATGGTTTGATTATAACGGTAAGGTAAGTCATAGTATTCTACAATGTCTACTTTTTTCTTAGGTGATGCATTTTTCTTTGTGGTAGATTTTTTGGCAGTTGTAGTTTTATTTTTAGTAGTTGCTTTTTTGGTCACAGTAGATGATTTCTTTTTAGCAGTGGTCGAAGTTTTCTTAGAGGTAGTGGTTTTATTTTTTGTGGCTGATGGGTTATTGGTAGCTGTATTTTTGGATGATGTAGTTGATGCTTTCTTAGTAGTTGCAACTTTTGAGGTAGATGACGCTTTTTTTTGTGGTTGTTTTTTTGCTACTTTTTTTCCTTTATTTTCATTTTCTAATTCTTTTTGTTCTTTTGTTTTTCTTGGCATTATAGTCCTCCTATGTAAATCTCATACTTTCTTTCATATCTTATACTAAAAGTAAAAGAAATTCAAGTAGATTAGATAAAGTTTTTGAATTTATTATATGGTTACTGGTTAGCTTTATTATTTGTTTTCTTGTGAGAAAGCTTAATATGTTACTGTTCAGCCTACTCTTATATTTTTTAGTGAGAAAGCTTAATATATTATTTTTGAAATACCGCGTAAGCGACCAGCTAACGCATACTGCCACTGTAACAAGCAAAGCTTTAACAGTGGACAGCAAAACGAGCAAAGCAAGTAGCGATTGGAGCAACTTACAGACCAGTCATTTTTATTCTGGAAGTTGCGACACACA
>CANOYI010000100.1 GCA_947571515.1 uncultured Clostridium sp.
CTACTATATATGAAAAAGGAAAAGTAGTAGGAAAATATAATTTAAAAGCTGATGGAACATTAACAGTTTCAAATTTACCAATGGGCAAATATCACTTAAAAGAACTAACAACAATAGATGGAGCAGTATTAGATAAAACAGAATACGAAGTAATATTTGAACAAAAAGATACAGTAGCAAAAGAATATGTTGTAGAGAAAGATATTGAAAATAGAACAACAGCAATAGAAGTTAGCAAAACAGATATAACAGGAGAAAAAGAGTTAGTTGGTGCAAAACTAACTATTACAGACGAAAATAACGAAGTTATTGATAGTTGGGTATCTACTGAAAAAACTCACAAAATAGAAGGTTTAGTTGTAGGAAAAGAATATACACTAAAAGAAGAAACAGCACCAAATGGATTTGTGGTAGCAACAGAAATCAAATTCAAAGTAGAAAATACAGCAGAGATTCAAAAAGTAACAATGATAGATAAAGTAGTAACAATGACAAAACAAGACATTGGTGGAAATGAGATTGAAGGAGCAGAACTTCAAGTTATTGATGAAGATAATAATGTAGTTGATGAGTGGACATCTACAAAAGAGCCACATAGAATTAACAATTTAGTAGAGGGAAAAACTTATACACTTATTGAAAAATATGCACCAGATGGATTTGTTATATCAAATGAAGTTAAGTTTACTGTAACTACTGATAAAGAAACACAAGAAGTGAAAATGATAGATAAAGTAGTTGAAATATCAAAACAAGATATTAGTGGAAATGAACTAGAGGGAGCTACTTTAGTTGTTACAAGCACTAAAACAAAGAACATTGTAGATAAATGGGTTTCTGGTAAAGAGCCACACAAAGTAAATGGACTTATTGAAAACGAAGAATATATATTACACGAAGAAATCGTGGTAGATGGCTATGTAAAAGCTACTGATGTAAAATTTACAGTAACAAGTGATAAGGAAACTCAAAAAGTAATTATGATTGACAAAGTATTAGAAGTTGTAAAAACAGATCTAGTAACAGGCGAAGAAATTGAAGGAGCAGAATTGAAAGTAATTGACGAAGATGGCAATGTAATAGATGAATGGACATCTACAAAAGAGCCACATAAAGTAGTTGGATTAGAAGAAAACAAAAAATACAAATTAGTTGAAATTACTGCACCTTATGGCTATGAGATTACAGAAGAAATCGAGTTTACTGTGAGTGAAGATAAAGAAACACAAAGAGTAGAAATGAAAGATATGCCTATTCTTCAAAATATTAAATTAGTAAAAATTGATAGTAATACAAAAGAAGTTATCAAAGATAAATTTACTTTTGGAATATATGAAGATGCAGAATGCACAAAACTTATAAAAGAGGTAAAATCAGATAAAGAAAATGGAACAGTTTTATTTGAAAATTTACGATATGGAATTTATTATATTAAGGAAATTGCTGCACCAAAAGGTTATGTATTATCAGACAAAGTAATTAAAATTGAAATGAATGACAAAGGAACATTTATTGATAATGAAAAAGTAGAAAGCGAAGATTCAACATATACTTTTGAATTTGAAAATGTACCAGTAGATACACCAAAAACAGGAGATAATAGTAACTTAAAACTATATGTAGGTTTATTAGGATTATCTATACTTGCATTAGCTAGTGTGGGAGTACACGAATATAAAAAGAGAAAATCAGTAAATAAAAAATAGACCAATAACAAGGTGGCTTTAATTAGCCACCTTAATTCAATTTAAGGAGGAATTATAATGCCACAATATACACTAACACAAAGTGTAAAGACATTGGAAAAATTATTTGAAAACAATATAGATTCAGAACAAAAAATAAAAGCCTTAAAATGGGAAGATTTGAAGCAGTTTAGCCCTGTTGAAAAAAGTTTTATTATGGATTTAAAAGAAGCAGTAGCAAAGAAAAATGTAATAGGATTTTTAGCAGGAAAAGAGGAAACAGAAAGGAGATAACTATGATAGAACATTATAAAAAGCCATCAGTAAAATTCATTGTAAATAAAGGGAATTTTAATAAACTAATGGCATTACTTGCATTTCAAGAAGAAAATATTGTAACAGAAGAATGGAAAGAAAAAGCAAGAAACCTACAAGATCTATTATTAAGATATTCTATACCACAAAAAGATGAAGAGGGAGAAATATCTATAATAGACATTGGACTATTCCAAAAAGAAGCAGCAGAACTAATAGTTTTATTACTTTCTGCATTTGATAATGTGTTAAAAGTAGATGAAGATTATACAAGGAAAATGAAAAGACAATAATGTAGAGGAGGAATAGTTTGGGAAAAATAACAGAAACAAGACAACTCTATAAAGAAGTCATAAATGAACTTTCACAAAGTGCAGAAAATTGGAGAAAGTTTTTAGATAGCAGTTCATGGAATTTCAAATATGATTTTGATGACCAAATTCTTATATATGCACAACGACCAGATGCAAGAGCTTGTGCAACTATGCAAGAGTGGAATAAAAAAGTAGTACCACATAGATGGGTAAATAGTGGAGCAAAGCCAATATATGTATTCGATAAAAATCCATATAGTGAATATCCATTTAAGTTAGTATTTGACTTATCAGATACTAACAACTATAATAATACAAAATACAAATTATGGTCTATAAAACAAGAATATGAAGAAGATATAATTGAAAGTTTAGAAGCAAATTTTGGAGATATAGGCTCAAAAGAAAATTTATCACAAGCTATAATTTCAGTAAGTTATAATATGGTAGTAGATAATATAGAAGATTATTTTACATCAATTATAAAAAATAAGAAAAACTCAATGCTTGAAACTATATCAGATGATGAAATAAAAACTATGCTTATTACCACTACATGGGCAAGCGTAAGCTATATGATGATGACTAGATGTGGAATAAATGCAAAAGAGCAAATACAAGAGCAAGAGTTATCATATATAAAATACTTTAATAACCAAGAAGTTATAACAACATTAGGTGCAAGTGTAAGTGATATAGCAGAACTGGGTTTGAGAGAAATTGCAAGGACAGTTGCAAATCTACAAAAAAGTGAAAAATTAAAAAATCGTACAATAGAAAAATTTGATAAAGAGATGTATTCTAATGATAATGAAAAAATCAAAGGAGGAAAAGAAGATGGTAGAGAAAATAGAGTACACGAAACAAGGGGATTATTACATGCCCAACCTAGTAATGGAGAAAGAGAAGATACCAACAGGGAAATACGCTCTGATGAGATACAATTATCTAAAGAATCACAAAAACCACGAGTTGACAATATTAGTAATGAACAAGAAACTAGCACAACACTTGACACAAGTACAGGAACAAGTGAGCCAGAGAGTGGAAGAATTGGTAGAGATGATGAAGAAACAACAAGGGATAACAGAAGAATTGAAAGCCAAAGACCAAATGACATGGGTAGGATTCATGAACAACATCAAAGCGACAGCAGAGGAGATAGCAGCGAACGAAATAATTTACATTTAGGTATTTATAGTAGGGACAGTAGTAAGGACTGTCCTTATGTTGTTACAGATGCAAAAGTTAATCAAATACTAACTAATGCACCACATTTAAGAGTTTCTAATAGTGAAATCAGACAATACTTTGAAAATGAAAAAGGCAAAAGTAAACGAGCAGAATTTCTAAAAGGTAGCTTTAATATTGATTATACAGAAATTATAATAAATGATGAAAGATATGGCTATAAAGCATTTGAAAATGGACTTTTAGTATGGAAAGGTAATTTTTTATCAAGAGATACAGAAAGTTTTATTTCATGGGAAAATTTAATTGATAATTATGAAGCTATGATTATGCTTAATCAATTAAAAGATGTGGAAACAAGAATCTCATCTGTTACAGACCAAATGTCTTTAATCAATGAAGTGGAAAAAAAGCCAGAGCTAGAATTTACACAAGAGTTTATAGATAGAGTATTACAAGAAAGAGGAACATTCAGCAAATATTCTATATATCAACAATTTGAAACACATTTGTCATTAAAAGATAATGCAGACTATCTAAAGAAAATGTATGGATTAGGCTATTATGGAACAACTGGAACTGTATCTGGATCAGGAATAGGTTTGCAATGTTCTCCTAAAGGTATGACATTAAATAGAGGTTATTTCAAAGATGAAATTACAACAACAATAAGTTGGAATGATGTAGCAAAAAGAATAACAGAACTTATTAAGGTAGAAAGATATTTGAATGAAAAGGAACTTGCAGAATACCCTAATTGGCTAAAAGAGCAAGAACAAGCAAAAGAATTAAGAGAAGCAGAAGAAAAATTAGAAAATCAAGCAGAACAACAAGAGTATGAGCTTGCCAAAAGAGTATATTCATTTGTGAAGCCATCAGATTTATATAATTATCCAGATGATACAGCAGCTTTAAATACAGATGAAGAAAATATTGAAATAGTAAAATCAGATATAAGTGATACGAGAAATGTAAATGACTATGTAAATGCTTTAAATAAAATAAGAGAAAATATTGCAGATACAGACTCACAAAAACATGAACTAGATGTGATAATATCAATATTAGAGAAAAGAGTTCCACATTATGAATATCATTTAGGAGATACAGTCTATATTGGTGCAGATAAGTATGAAATTGCAGGTATAAAGGACAATGTAGTAACCTTAATTGACACAAAATTTCCTATATTAAATAAAACAATGAGCTTTGATGAATTTGAAAGAAAAGTCAAAGATAATTATTCAAATGACCATTTAATTGTAAAAGAACAAGAAGAAAATACAATAGAAGTAAATAGTTATAAAGAACAAACACTAGAACAAGACTTGTATGACTTTTACAATACTTATGATATAGAAGATCTTAATGAAGTACCAATAGAACAAATTAGAGATGATTTAAAAAATTCGGAATCTATACAACAAACAATACAATATCTAAAAGAAATATTAAAACAAGAAAATGAAGTAAATGATTTTACAAATGATTTAGAAGAAATCATAAAAAAATTAGAAGTAGAATATGAAAGAAAAGTAGAAAAACAAGGAACTCAAAAAGAAGAGATAGTACAGCAAGAAACAGAAGAACAACAAGGAGAAAATAAGAAACAAGTTGATAAAGAAAAGCCATATAAAGTAGGGCAAGAGGTTTATTTAGAATCTGACAGAAAATATAGAATTGACAATATTGATTTAGAAAAAGATACAATAAGTCTATTAGACCTACAAATACCTATGCCTATATTTAGAGAAGAAAGTATCTTAACCTTTGAAAATTTATATAATCAAAATGAGAGAAACTTCCCAAAACAAGATATTAAGCCTAATTTTGTAAGAACTAAAAACAAAATTCAAGACTTTGTATTGCACCCAGAAGTAGAACTAAAAGATAGAAACAATTATAAAATTACAGATAATGATTTAGGAATAGGAACACCTAGAGAAAAGTTTGAGAGAAATATTGCAGCAATTAAAGTATTAAAAAAGTGTGAAGAGGAAAATAGATATGCAACTCCAGAAGAACAGGAAATTATGTCAAAATATGTTGGATGGGGTGGCTTACAACAAGCATTTAAGGAAGATGATAGTAGTTGGTCAAACGAATATAAAATATTAAAAGAATTATTAAATGATGAAGAATATAAAAATGCTAGAAGTTCTGTACTAACAGCATTTTACACACCACCAATAGTAATCAATTCAATGTATGAAATACTAGAAAATATGGGATTGAAAGAAGCAAATATATTAGAGCCATCATGTGGTGTTGGAAATTTCTTTGGAATGCTACCAACACAATTAAAAGAATGTAAAATGTATGGTGTTGAGCTTGATTCTATATCTGGAAGAATAGCACAACAGTTATATCAAAAATCTACAATAGCAGTAAATGCCTATGAAAAAGTAGAATTACCAGATAGTTTTTTTGATGTAGCAGTTCGGCAATGTGCCGTTTGATGAATATAAGCCAAACGATAAACGATATAATAAAAACAAATTTCTAACACATGACTATTTTTTCGCAAAAACATTGGACAAAATTAGACCACGGAGGAGTTATTGCGTTTATTACCTCAAAAGGAACAATGGACAAAAAGAATTCAGAGGTTAGAAAATATATTGCACAAAGAGCAGAATTGCTAGGAGCAATAAGACTACCTAATAATACATTTACCAAAAATGCAGGGACAAAAGTAACTTCAGATATACTATTCTTGAAAAAAAGAGAAAATATGACAGATATTATGCCAGACTGGGTTTATTTAGATACCGACAAAAATGGTATTACAATGAATAAATATTTTGTTGATAATCCAGATATGGTACTAGGGACAATGCAAATGGAATCGACACAATTTGGTAGACCAGATTCTACTTGTAAACCTTATGAGGGAATAGAATTAAAAAATCTATTAGATGAAGCAAAAGAAAAGATAACTGGAGAAATTACAGAATACGAAATAGGAGATATTGAAGAAAGAGAAGAAACAATGCTCCCAGCAGATCCTTCTGTAAAAAACTTTTCTTATACCATTATTGATGGAAAAGTATATTTTAGAGAAAATAGTGTAATGGCAGAACAAGACTTGCCAATTACTACAATAAGCAGAATAAAAGGAATGATAGAACTTCGTGATTGTGTAAGAGATTTAATAGACTTACAAACAGAAGATTATCCAGAGGAAAACATAAAAGTAGCACAAGCAAAATTGAATAGAATGTATGACAACTATGTTAAGAAATATGGAATTATCAATAGTAGAGGAAATCGTTTAGC
>CANOYI010000101.1 GCA_947571515.1 uncultured Clostridium sp.
GAAAAAGAATTAGAAGAACCATTTGAAAAAGGACAAATTGGTTCATCAGCAATGGCATACAAAAGAAATCCAATGAGAAGCGAAAGAATCAATTCTTTAGCAAGACATGTTATGACTTTAACAATCGATCCAACCATTACAGCAGCAACACAGTGGTTAGAAAGAACATTAGATGACTCAGCCAATAAAAGAATTTGTGTACCAGAAAGCTTTTTAGCAGTGGATGCAATCCTAATTTTATATGCGAATATTTCTAGTAATATAGTCGTGTACAAAAATGTAATCAAAACCAATATGATGCAAGAATTACCATTTATGGCAACCGAAGAAATTTTGATGAATGCTGTGTTAAAGGGTGGCGACAGACAAGAATTACATGAGAAAATAAGAGTGTATTCTATGGAAGCAGGAAAGCAAGTCAAAGAATTAGGAAAACCAAATGACTTAGTGGAAAGAATTGCAGCTGACGAGACTTTTGGATTGACAAAAGACGAAATCATGCAAGCATTAAATCCAGACCACTTATGTGGTAGAGCCCCAAAACAAGTAGAAGATTTTGTGGAAGAAAGAGTCAATCCAGTTTTAGAGAAATATAGCAATTTGTTACAAGATATATCAGTTGAGGTAAATGTGTAAAATGAGACAAGGGGGACAGGTTTCATTTGTCTCATAAATGGAATAGAAAAATGTCGAAAAAGGAAGTATCAAAAAACGACAAAAAATGTGAGACAAATGAAACCTGTCCCCTTTGTCTCACGAGAAAGGAATGAAAACTATGAAAAAGTGTTTACTACTAGGAAATGGTGGACGTGAAGCAGTACTAGCAGAACAAATTGCAAAAGGTTTTACCTTATATGCTATTTTGCCATATGCGAATCCATCTGTTGTGGAACAAGTAGAAAATTCAAAAGGAAAGTATCTAATAGGTGACCCATTTGATAAAGAGCTTGTTAAAAAATTTGTACAGGAAGAAAATATTGAAGCATGTGTTGTGAGTCAAGATAATTTGTTACAAGAAGGGCTAATCGATTTAGCAAGAGAACTTGGTTTAAAGACCTTTGGACCAACTTCGCAAGGGGCAAAAGTAGAATGGAGTAAAACCTATGCCTTAGATATTGTTGAAAAATTGGCACCAGAGATGATTATTAAAAATGAAAGTGTTGCTACTTTAGAACAATTGGATGAAGTGATGAAAAATTATGAAGATGATAGCTTTGTTGTGAAACCAGAAGGATTGACAGGAGGAAAGGGAGTTAAAGTAGGTGGCATTCATTTTAAAGGAAAACAAGAAGGTTATGAATATGCTAAATCTTGCTTAGAAGCGGATGGCAGTGTTATTGTACAAGATAAAATAGAAGGTAGAGAATTTACTGTAATGGCATTGACAGATGGAAAAAATATTGTGGTGACTCCAACTACTTTCGATTATCCTTATCGATTTGATGAAGATAAAGGACCTGGAACAGGTGGTATGGGTTGCTTGAGTTTTGAAAATGGATTATTACCATTTTTAGAACCAAAAGATGTAGATGAGTGTGCGAAGTTAATTCAAGATACGATTCAATATGTAAATAGAGATAATTTAGAATTTACTGGTGTAATTTATGGTGGTTTTTTCAAATGCAAACAAGGAATTAAGTTTATCGAATTTAATGCAAGATTTGGCGATCCAGAGGCAATCAATGTACTAAATTCATTAGAGACACCATTTAGTGAAGTAATGGAAAACATCTGGGAACAAAAATTGTCTGCTGAAAATTGTAAATTTAAAAACAATTATACTTTTACCGTCTATGTAGTAAGTCCAGATTATGCCATAAAAAAAGCGGAACCTTGTGAGTTTACAGTAGACACAAAATCTATTTTAGAAAAAGATGCTAAAATTTATTTTGCAAGTACAAAACCATTAGAAGGTAATCGCTATCAATCAGTAGGAACTTCAAGGTTGTTTGCTGTTCATACAAGTGGAAATACTTTGGAAGAGGCAAGACAAAAGGCATATGATGCAATGGAAAATAATATTGATGCAAAATTAGATTATAGAAAAGATATTGGGGAAATTTATGAGCATTAGAATTTAAATGTTATAAATAAAAATTAAAGGGGACTCCCAATTTCATACAGTCTGTAATAAAAATTAGGATAAAATCGAAATCAATAAAACAGACTGTAATTCATTAGTTCCCCCGAATTGTCACTTCATAAAAAATAGAATAAACTGATAAATAATGTTTATAATTCATTACGTACAAAACGATTTAAAACTTGAATTAGTTGGATTTTCTCGACAGCTTGTACTTTTTGAGATAAAGTCTCAGCCGTATCATCAGGAAGAACTTCAACTTGTGTTTGGCTAATGATATTACCTTTATCATACTCTTGATTGACAAAATGAATAGTAGCACCACTGTACTTTTCATGAGCTTCTATGACAGCTTCGTGGACATGCATGCCATGCATACCTTTTCCACCATATTTAGGTAGTAGAGAAGGATGAGTATTAATAATGGTATATTTTTCAAGTAAGTTAGGGCCAATCATTTTTAAATAACCAGCAAGAACAATCAAGTTAATAGCATACTTAGAAAGTACATTCGATAATTCTAAATCTCTTTGAGCAAAATTTTTATTTTGAATAATATAAGTTTTTATATTGCTTGCCTTAGCTCTTTCTAAAGCGTAGGCCTTGGGATTATCAGAAACAACTAAATCAATTTTAGCTTCTAATTCATGGTTATGGATACTATCAATGATAGCTTGTAGGGTAGAACCATTGCCAGAAGCGAAAACAACTAAATGATACATAAAATTACCTCCTATTTATATAAGTAGTTTAGCATGAATAGGGAGTAAAGTCAATGAATGAGACAAAGGGGACAGGTTTTATTTGTCTCATATATTAAGCAGATATATGTCGAAAAATGTTTTTTATTGCAAATGTTAAAAATTTTTAATGATTTTATTATTTGAAATTTGTTAATCCGCTTTTTTACAAAAAACGACAAAAAAATGAGACAAATAAAACCTGTCCCTCTTGTCTCAAAAGGAAGGAAGAAAGAAATGTTTGACAAATTAAAAGAAGAATGTGGTGTGTATGGAATTTATGCAAAAGCAACAAAGGAAGAGTTGATTGGACAAGTTTGTGTAGGATTGTCTGCTTTGCAACATAGAGGAGAAGAAAGCTGTGGTGTTGCTATTAATGAAGATGGAATTCTTCATTTTCATAAAGATATAGGGCTGGTTTCAGAGGTTTTTACCAGAGAGGTTCAAAGAAGTATGCCAGAAGGAAAGATGGCAATTGGACATGTGCGTTATTCTACGACAGGTGTAAGTAAGAAAGAGAATGCTCAACCAATGGTGGTAAGACACAAAAAGGGAAATCTAGCAGTTGTTCATAATGGGAATTTGACGAATGCAGTGGAAATCAAAAGAGAATTGGAAGAACAAGGTGCTATCTTTACTACGACAAGTGATACAGAGATTATTTGCCATGTTATTGTGAGAGAAAGATTGAAAACAGGTTCGATTGAAGAAGCAGTAAAAAATACGATGAAAATTATAAAAGGAGCTTATTCCCTTTTGATTTTGTCTCCTCAAAAGATGATAGCTGTAAGAGATCCACAAGGTTTTAGACCTCTTTGTATGGGACATTGTGGAGAAGATATCGTATTTGCGTCAGAAAGTTGTGCTTTAGATGTTACAGGGGCTACTTTTGACCGTGATATTGAGCCAGGAGAAGTAGTAACGATTACCAATAATGAGATAGTAAGTGATAAGGTTTTACCAAACGAGAAAAAAGGGTTGTGCATTTTTGAGTATATCTATTTTGCAAGACCAGATTCTACGATCGATGGTGTAAATGTTCATATTATTCGTGAGAAGGTAGGAAGATGTTTGGCAAAACAGGCCCCTGTTGATGCAGATATTGTAGCAGGAGTGCCTGATTCTGGTAATGATGCTGCTTTGGGTTATTCAAAAGAGTCCAAAATTCCTTATGATATTGTCTTTGTAAAAAATAAATATATTGGGAGAACTTTTATCCAAAATTCACAAAATAAAAGAAAAAAATTAATCAGTTTAAAATTAAATCCTTTACATCATACAGTAAAAGGAAAAAAGATTGTTTTAGTAGATGATTCGATTGTAAGAGGAAATACTCTTACGAAGATTGTAAAGACATTAAAAGATGCGGGGGCAAAAGAGGTTCATATTCGCGTGGCTTCTCCTCCTTTTGTCGATGTTTGCTATTTTGGAACAGATGTAGATAAAAAAGAAAATTTGATTGCTAATAATAAAACAATAGAGGAAATTCGACAAATGATCGGTGCTGATTCTTTAGAGTATATGGATTTAGATAGTTTAAAGGAAATTGCAAAAGAGCATTGTAAGGTAGATGGATTTTGTGATGGGTGTTTCACTGGTAAATACCCGATTGAAGTGCCTAAAAATATTGATAAAGATAAGTTTGAAAAAATACAATTTTAATAATAGAAAAGCCCCTCTTACCTGAATTACATGGCAAGAGGGGTGGTACTACTTAAAAGCATCGGCATTGAAACATGCCAATAGCTCATCAATTTGCATTACAAAATAATCACATGATTTTATGACGGTGTCAACAGAAATGTCCTCGGTAGTAGAACATTTCATTAGCCATTTGTCAATCTCATCAATTTCTGCCAAAAGAAAGTTATTTGATACTAATTTTACTTTCTTTATTTTTTTTCGCAATGCGATAAAATCGTCTTCTGTTAAGGGATACTGGTCTAAAGTATTCCGAATTTTGATGAGAAGATCGTGCACATATAGTGTCCGATTGTAGAGCTTGTCTAAAATGTCACTTGATTTTGTTGATTTTTTTGATTTTGTTGCCATTAAGTACCTCCTTTGGTTTTTAGGCTAAACCGCCTAGTGTCATACAACAGTAGCATAGATATAATACCACTATTTACATAAAAAGTAAATAGATAGAGGTAAAAAATGTATGATTAGAATTTTTTATCAGTCAATAACTCATAAGCTTCCTTATATTTATTAACCGTTACATCAATGACATCATCTGGAATTGGTGTACCAGACTCTGGGTTGTAACCAGTAGATTTAATCCAATCACGAATATATTGTTTATCAAAACTTTTTTGACTCTTTCCTACTTGATAGTCGGAAGCTGGCCAAAATCTACTAGAATCTGGAGTTAGTACTTCGTCTCCAATGACTAAAGTACCATTTTCGTCAACACCAAACTCAAATTTTGTGTCAGCAATGATAACACCTTTTGTTAGGGCATATTCAGCACATTTCGAATAAATTTCAATTGTTTTAGCACGTAAGTTTTCGGCTAAGTCTTTTCCAATCAAATTGCAAACTTCCTCAAAAGAAATATTTTCATCATGTCCTTCTGCTGCTTTGGTAGTTGGTGTGAAAATTGGTTCTGGTAGTTTTTCAGATTCTTGTAACCCTTCTGGTAAGGTAATACCACAAATGGTGCCATTTTCTTGATAACTTTTCCAGCCAGAACCTGTAATGTAGCCTCTTACAATACATTCAACAGGTATCATTTTTAATTTTTTGACTAACATACTTCTTCCTTCAAATTCTTCTGTTTGAAATTCTTCTGGAAAGTCTTTGATATCTGTAGATATGACATGATTTGGAATGATGTTTTTGATATAGTTAAACCAAAATTCAGAGATTTGATTTAATATTTTTCCTTTGTTGGGAACTAAACTTGGTAAGATATAGTCAAATGCAGATATTCTGTCAGAGACAACGAGCAATAGCTTATCTTCGTCTACTTCATATATTTCACGTACTTTACCACTACTAATTTTTTTCATTTTAAAACCACCTTTACAATTATTATTAGTTAATTTAGGTAAGTTTAATATTATTTTTTATTTGTAACAATTCGGGGGGACCAATGAGCTACAGTCTGTTGATAATACAGACTGTGCGATATTGGGAGTTACAAAGAAAAAATAATATTAAACTTAAATTAATTTAAACTGGATAAATAAGCTTCATATCCTAATTCTTGCAATTTTTCATCTTTACTTGATACAGCGTCTTTTAAAGAATTTTTAAAATCAGCTAATTTATTTTTGATTTTTTCATTCCCAACTGCCAAAATAGAAGTTGCTAGAATACCAGCATTTTTAGCACCATTAATAGCAACGGTTGCTACTGGAATACCAGAAGGCATTTGAACAATAGAATATAAAGAGTCAACACCACCTAAGGTTTTGGTGTGAATTGGAATTCCAATGACTGGAACAGTTGGTAACATGGCAGCAAAGACACCTGGAAGGTGAGCTGCTCCTCCAGCTCCAGCAATGATTACTTTTACACCATTTTCTTTTAATTCTTCTGCATATTTTGTTGCTTTTTCTGGGGTACGATGAACGGATAAGATTTTCATTTCATAAGAAATTCCCATTTGTTCTAAAAATTTAGCACAGTCTTTCATGATTGGTAAGTCAGAGTCACTTCCCATAATGATAGATACATCAATGTTTTTCATAATTTTCATCTCCTCAATTTATAAAATTATTTGTCTTAAATGATTGATAAATGTATTCTAATATAGAAAAAGGAAAAAATCAATCATTTTATGGAATTTTATTCTTAAATGGCTTATCAAAATGTTACTATTCACACTTGTGTAAAATTAATCACTAAAAAAGCTACTGATAAAAAATGTTCAAACAAGCTCAGGACGAGAAAATCATCACAGAAATTCTAAATCCATTTTTTGGCACCCTTCCAAGA
>CANOYI010000102.1 GCA_947571515.1 uncultured Clostridium sp.
TTTAAAAAATTATTTATAATATGACACACAGTTGTCAAGTTATATGATATATACTCCTAATTAGGAGGTAGATATATTATGAAATATGAAATTGTAGAATTAGAAGAAAAGGTTATTACAGGAATTAGAATAAAAACAACTAATCAAGATGGAAAGGCTATGCAAGATATAGGAACTACTTGGCAAAAATTATTTGCAAATGGAATTTATGAGAAGATTCCAAATAAGGTAAATGGTAAAACAATAGGATTATATACAGAATATGAGGGTGATTATACAAAACCTTATACATTTATTGCAGGAGCAGAAGTGAGTAGGGAAGTACAAATAGGCGAAGAAATAAAAAGTATTATTATTCCAAAAGGAAAATATGCTAAGTTTGTTATAACAGGAGATGTGCAAAATTCAGTAGGACAGGCTTGGCAAGAAATATGGAATATGGATTTAAAAAGAAAATATACTTGTGATTTTGAAGAATATCAAAACAATTCTGAAGATATGCTAAAACAAGAAATTCATATTTATATTGCACTAGATAAGTAGAAAGGAAAAGATAAAATGGCTTTTGATTATAAAAAAGAATATAAGGAATTTTATATGCCAAAGAATAAACCTAGCATTATAACGATTCCTAAAATGAACTATATTGCAGTTAGAGGAAAAGGAAATCCTAATGATGAAAAAGGAGAATATAAACAGACAATAGGTCTTTTATATGCGATTGCTTTTACTATAAAAATGAGTTATAAGGGAACACATAAAATAGATGGTTATTTTGAATATGTTGTTCCACCACTAGAAGGATTTTGGTGGCAAGATGGAATGAAGGATAGTATTGACTATAATAATAAAGACCAACTGAACTTTATATCTATTATTAGGTTACCAGACTTTGTAACAAAAGAAGATTTTGAGTGGGCTATAAAGGAAGCGACAAATAAGAAAAAAATAGACTTTTCAAAAGTAGAATTTTTAACTTATGATGAAGGAAGTTGTGTTCAATGTATGCACATAGGTTCTTATGATGATGAGCCATCTACAATAAATTTAATGCACGAATATATGATAGAAAATGGATATGAACTTGATATTACAGACAACAGATTTCATCACGAAATTTATTTAAGTGATCCAAGAAGATGTGATGTAAGTAAATTAAAAACAGTCATAAGACACCCAATAAGAAAAAAGGAATAATTATGGAATTTATAGAAGCAAAGACAATACTTCAAAGAGCAACACATGGAGAAGAATGGTTTGGAATTGATTATAATATGAATCTATACAAAGGTTGCTGCCATAAATGTATTTATTGTGATAGTAGAAGTAATTGTTATCAGGTAGAAGATTTTGATAGAGTAAGAGCAAAGAAAGATGAAATAGAAATATTAAATCGAGAATTAAAATCAAAAAGAAAAAAAGGTGTAATAGGAATAGGTGCAATGTCAGATACTTATAATCCTTTTGAAAAGCAATATGAAATAACAAGACAATCATTAGAACTAATTTCATACTATAATTTTGGAGTATCAATAGAAACAAAAAGTAATTTAATCGTAAGAGATATAGATATATTTAATGAAATAAATAAAAAAGCAGATATAATACTTAAATTTACAATTACATCAGCAGATGATGATTTATCAAGAAAAATAGAACCAGGAGTATGTGTTTCTTCAGAAAGACTAAAAGCAATGAAAGAATTATCAAAAGAGGGATTATTTGTTGGAACATTATTAACTCCAATTATTCCATTTATAACAGATTCAGAGGAAAATATTAGAGATGTAATAAAATTATCTTATGAAAATGGAGCAAAATTTATATTTTCTATGGGAGGAGTTACATTAAGAGAAAATCAAAGAGAATACTTCTATGAACAATTAGACAAAACTTTTTCTGAATTAAAAGAAAAGTATATTAAGACTTATGGAAATAACTATTTTTGTTATCCATTGAATAAAAATTTAAACAAAATATTTAAAGAAGAATGTGAAAAGTATGGACTACTTTATAAAATGAATGATATAGTAAAGGCATATAAAAAAGAAATTAAACAAGAAGAGCAATTGACCTTTATATAGAAAAGAGGAAAAATATGGATGAATATATAAATTTAACATTAGAAAATATAGAAAAAGAACATATCTGTTGTGCGATTGGTGATCCAAAACATCAAGTAGGAGTAAATAATAAAAAGGAATGGATTAAAAGTAAGTTAAAAGATGGGCATGTATTTAGAAAACTAAATGCAAGAGGAAAAATATTTATTGAATATGAGCCAATAGAAACAGCTTGGATACCTATTAGCGGTAAAAATTATGAATATATTTATTGCTTATGGGTAGCAGGAAGTTTTAAAGGAAAAGGAATTGGGAAAGAATTACTAGAATATGCAATAAATGATTCAAAAGAAAAAGGCAAAAGTGGTATATGTACTTTAGTTTCTAAAAAGAAGAAACCATTTTTAGGCGAAAAGAAATTTTTTGAACATTATGGTTTTAAAGTAGTAGATAGTATAGCAGATTATGAATTAGTAGCACTACAATTTGAAGATAGTGAAACACCTAAATTCAATGAAATAGCAAGAACTATGAAAATAGATAATCAAGATTTCACTATTTACTATAGCAATGAATGTCCTTATGTAGAATATGAAGTAAATGAACTAACTGAATATGCAAAAGAGAATAACATTAAAATTAATTTTATAAAAATAGATTCGTTAGAAAAAGCAAAAAATGTACCTTGCATATTTAATAATTGGGCAAATTTTTATAAAGGAGAATTTATTTCAAATACTATTTTAAATGCTAATTCATTCAAAAAATTATTGACATAAAACATAAAAAATGTAAATTATTAGTTGCACTTTATAAAAAATATAAAGTGCAACTTAAAGTTGATAGACTTTTTATAAAACTACACTAAAATAAAAGCTAGAGGAGGAGTAATCTAATGAAATTTGGAGAAAACTTATATAATTTAAGAAAAGCAGCTAAAATGAGCCAAGAAAAATTGGCTGAGAAAATGAATGTAACAAGACAAAGCATATCAAAATGGGAAAACGGAGAAAGCTATCCAGAAATGGAAAAAAATGATGAAATTATGCAATATATTTAATTGCAAAATAAATGATTTAGTGCATGAAAATATGAGCGACATAGATTCATTAGATGAAGAAATAAAAATGAGTGTAGTTAAATTTAAAGAAGAAAAGCAAAAGAAAATTAAAGGAATAAGTAAAGCAATTTACATTCTCGCAAGAATAGGAAAAATTCTTTTAACAATAACAATTCCAATTATAGTATTCCTTTTAATAGCAACGCCAATATTTATAAGTAATATTGAAATGAAAGATGGAACAATAATATTTAAAGGTACAAAAGTAGATTAGAAAAATTATTTATCAATATAAATCAAGGCGATACACCATTTACACTAGAAAATGTTAAATTCATAAAAGAAATGGCAAAATTTATGATTGTAGCACTTATCCTGCCAACATGTGGAGGAATAATATTTGAAAAAATATTATACACAGATTTAGATGTAGGTTTTGAGCTATTTGATGTAATTCAAATACTATTCTTATTTGGAATATCATATATATTTGAGTATGAATATGAGATACAACGAGATTCTAAAGGAAAGATGTATGGGGATGAAAATGAATAAAAGTAGTTTTATAAAAGAATTATCAAAAAAAACTAGATATGATGAAAAAACATGTATCTTAATAAATGAAATAATAGAAAAGTATTTTATATTCAATAAAAAGAATAAAGAAAAACTAATTCAAGACTTAAAAAATAATGTCAATTTAAATGAAGATGACGCAGAAAACATATATGATATATCAATAAAAATAATAAAACAAGAAATAAAAAACAAATTAAAACATCCATTTAGAAGTCAAGATTAGTTGTAAAACAATAAGGAGCATACAATGATAGTAAATGTAGGTGGAAGAACAGACATAGTAAATTATTATAGTGAATGGTTAATAAATAGAATAAACGAAGGATTTGCCTATTCAAGAAATCCATTATTTCCAGACAATGTATCAAAAATAAGTTTAAAAGCAGAAGATGTAGATTGTTTGATGTTCTGCTCAAAAAATTATAAACCCATGCTAAAATACATGGAAGAAATAAATAAAAAGTATAAAATTATTTGTCACTATACAATAACAGCATACGACAAAGATATAGAGCCCAATGTTCCAAGTATAGATGAGTCTATTAATACATTAATAGAACTTTCAAAAATTGTTGGCAAAGAAAAAATTTTATGGAGATATGATCCAATACTTTTAACTAAAAAATACACAGTAGAAAAACATATAGAAACATTCGAATATATGGCAAAGAAAATAGCACCCTATATTCAAAGATGCGTTTTTAGCTTTGTAGAAATGTATAAAAAACTAGAATATAATATGCCAGAAATTATTTCATTTACCAATGAAGATAAGAAAAAAATTCTTAAAAATATCGGAGAAATAGGGAAAAAATACAATTTTTATATTCAAACATGTGGAACAGATGAGAACTATGAACAATATGGAATTCATATATCGGGATGCACAACAGCAGAAATATTAAAACAAGCAAACAAAGTAGAATATAAAAAAATAAAAGGCAAAGGAATGAGAAAAGGTTGTCATTGCATACCAAGTCGTGATATTGGAGCATATGATACATGCCCAAATGGATGTAAGTATTGCTATGCAAATAAAAGACCAGAATTAGCAATAGAAAATATAAAATTACATGACCAAAAATCCCCACTATTAATAGGAAAATTAAAAGAAACAGACAAAATAACAGAAGCAAAAATAGAGCATTTAATAATAAAAGATACAGGGGAGCAATTAAGTATTTTATAAAAGATAAAAGCAAGTATAACATTGAAAGCTACTTGCTTTTATGATATTATACAAAAAATAACAAAGGAGAAATTATGATATATACCACAAATTATCAATCACCTGTTGGAAAAATATTATTAGCAAGTAAAAATAATAAATTAATAGGATTATGGATCGAAGGACAAACCGACTATTTAGAAAAGTTAAATGATGCAATAGAAATAAAAGAAAATGAAGAGATTTTAATTAAAGCTAAAGACTGGTTAGATAGATATTTTAGAAAAGAACAGCCCAAAATTGATGAAATAGAAATAGCTCCGATAGGAGGAGAATTTAGACAAAATGTATGGAAACTACTTTGCAAGATTCCATATGGAAAAATAACTAGTTATGGAGAGATTGCAAAAAAACTAGCGAAAATTATGAAAAAAGAAAAAATGTCAGCACAAGCAGTACGGAGGAGCTGTTGGACATAATCCAATTTCTATAATAATACCATGCCATAGAGTAATTGGTAAAAATGGAGATTTAGTAGGATATAGTGGAGGAATAGAGAAGAAAATAAAATTATTAGAACACGAGAATTATAAAATTATGAGGTGAAAATGAAAAAAGATATAATAAGATGCAAATGGTGCAATTTAAAAAATCCATTATATATAAAATATCATGATGAAGAATGGTGTAAACCAAATTTTGATGAGCATTATTTATTTGAAATGTTAATATTAGAATCTTTTCAAGCAGGACTTTCATGGGAATGTGTATTAAATAAAAGAGAAGCTTTTAGAAAAGCATTTGACAATTTTGATATTGAAAAAATAAGCAATTATAATGATAAAAAAATAGAAGAACTACTTAAAAATGAAAAAATTATAAGAAATAAATTAAAAATAAATGCAACTATAAATAATAGCAAAATATTTAAATCAATACAAAAAGAATATGGAAGTTTTAATAATTATTTAAAAACATTTACAAAAGATATAACTATATATGAAATAGATAAGGCTACTTCTGAGCTATCAGACACTATTTCTAAAGATTTAATAAAAAGAGGAATGAAATTTGTAGGATCAACAATAATATATTCATATCTGCAAGCAATAGGAGCAATATATTCACATGATAAAGAATGTTTTATGAATAAAAAATTTTAAGCAATAGTAATGTATCAAATAAATTACTATTGCTTAAGCTCTTAATTAATACCATTTATAAAATTTTGAATTTTACTAACCATATCAGTTTCATTTTCATATTCAAGAAAATTATTTGTTATAAACTTTAATGCAGAACTATAAGAACTACCTTTTTGATAAATACATAAAATAGGTTTTTCTACAAAATCAGCCCAACCTAATTCTATACCTTGCCCAACAGAAGGAATAGAAACTTCAGCAAGAACTAAGTCACATTGTTTAATAATTTCTTTAGTATTAATATTTTTAGAAACTTCATCATGAGGAAAGAAAATCTCATGATTTTTATATAATTCAGAATTTTTAATCGGGGTATATAATTTATTAATAAAATCTAATTGAGTGGCATGTGTTACACAAATTTTCATATCTAATCTCCTTATAGCAAATATTATATAGTAGAAAAAAAAGATTATCAATAAAAACTTTTAAATAGATATAATCTATGATAAAATCCAATTAATATATATTAGGAGGAGTAATATGGAGGAATATTTTGATGTTTTAGACGAAAAAGGGAATTTTACAAATACAGTAGAAACAAGAAAAAAATGCCATGCTGAGGGATTATGGCATAAGGCAGTAGTGGTATTTATAATAAACTCAAAAAATCAAGTGTTATTACAAAAGAGAAGTAAGAATAAAAGAATGTGGCCAGATATGTGGGATATAA
>CANOYI010000103.1 GCA_947571515.1 uncultured Clostridium sp.
ATTTAAATGCATTTTGCTTAAATAAATTTCTTGCTTTAAGCAATGAACAACTTCGCCCATATACAATCCTCCTTTGCTTCAATAATTACTATAAAAATGTATTATTATGTTAAGGCAGCCTTTTATAAATGATTTTATGCTCGTTTGGTATCTATTTATAAAAATTTGCCCAAACTCGCTATACAAAAATAAAGTATATTACCTTGATAACTATGGTAATAATACAAACCACTTCATAGCTTGCGATTTCATTTTATTAATTATGTAATAAATTACTTCCGCAAAGTCCATAATTTTTACACATTTATAGTAAGGATTTTTTGTATTTAAAATCTTTCTAAATACGGTGCTACTAAAACAAATTATTTTCTAAAAAATCTAGAACACTAAAAAGAATATCAAATCTAAAGCTAAAAAATATCATAGTATACAATAATTATAACACATTCCTTTTTTCTAAACATAAATTACATATAATAGAAGAAATACCCGCAAAAACAATAGTAACTATAACTGCTTGAATAATAGCTTCCCTCTCGGCATAAGAAGTAATTCTTAATATATTTCCATATATCGTATAATTCTCAATTTTAAATGCTTTATCCAATTTGAATATTTTATCAATAATTAAGTCAAGTACACCACATAATAAACTATGTCCAAATGCTACATAGATTATTCCGGTAACAAGCGTCGGAATAATTTTCTTTAAGAAAAGTGCAAAAGTAATAATAATTATACCAAACACAACTTCAAAAAAATATTGAATTGCCATTATTTTTAGAAACTTCTTCGTTATACCCATCTTTTCAGCCTTTAATAATAATATGTTACATATATTTAGCACCATAATATTTAGAAAAAAAAGAAAAAGAACATATGACATTAATACTAATACTTTAGCAATAAACAAGTGCCATTTTTTTCCCAAATGCACCCATATGTTTTTTACAAAACCATTATTATATTCTTGCAAAGCTAGTAAAGATGCAAAAATGGTCACAAACATTAATACAATATCCGAACAAATAGTTTTTTCACAATAACCTGCTAAAGATAAGTCCTTATCAATCACTTCAGTTGCGGAAATCTCAGTAATATCCAAATCGCCTGGACTACTTATCATAGCATCAGGACTATAGTTTATCATAGCAGTAAAAAATATTGTAAAACACGCAGCAACAAGTGCCAAAATCCACCATATTCTATTTTTAATTGTTAAGTAGAATTCCATTTTAATTACATTAATCATATTAATCTCCTATTAATTCAAAATAATATTCTTCCAATGTTTTTCCTGATAACTTGCAACATTCTTCTAATTCAGATGAAGATAATTCTTCAACTAATTTACCTTTATGTATAAACCCATATTTAGTAGCCACTTTAACGACTTCCTCTAATATATGGCTTGATATAAGAATAGTAATCCCTTCTTCGTTTAATTCTTTGATCAAATTTCGTACAAATGCTATCCCTTGTGGATCTAACCCGTTAATTGGTTCATCCAAAATTAATAACTCTGGTCTACTTACTAAAGCTAATGCTATCCCTAACCTTTGTTTCATACCCAAAGAATAATTTTTTACTTTTTTATCTTTTTCTTCTTTTAAAGAAACTGTTTCTAATAGTTCATATAGATATCCTTCATCCTTTTCTCCTACACATAAACTCTTTGCCCGTAAATTTTCATATCCAGACAGAGCCATGATTAAACCAGTCTCTTCTATCATTGCCCCAACTTTATGCATATAAATAATTGGTATCTTTTCCTCATATTCATCATTAAACAATGCAAAGCAGCCTGCATTCGGATGAATTAATCCTGTTATCATTTTCATAAATGTCGTTTTACCAGCACCGTTTTTCCCAATTAAAGCATATATCTCACCTCGCTTGATTTGTATACTTAAATCATTGACCACATAATTTCCATTGTATTTTTTCTTTAAACCCTTTGTCGATAATATAATATCCTGCAAAGCTCTTTCCCCCTTATTTCATTTGATTTTATAATTAATTATATTAATCTGTTTAAATTGCACCAATATTTTATTCATCATTCCTTTTTAAAATACAAACAATATAATATGTAATTCCACATGGAACAATCGTAAATAAACTTGTTAGCATCACAAATAACACTGCTAGCATAATTTGGGTTAATAAATATTTCTGAACATTAACAGTTTCTAAAATCATGGACATTGCAAAATATACATTGATTACAACATATATCCCCGTTTTATAAAAACATGCTCTTGCTGCATCCGAACCCTTTTTAAATAAGCAGCATGAACATAATACATTAAGCAATAGCATTGGTACGAAGAGATAAAACATCTGTTTTCTTTCCATCAGTAAAGTTGTCCATATCAACAACCACCAACTTATATTTATTACAACTTTTTTAACCATTTATTTCTCCTTTTGTAATATACTACAATTTTAAAAGCAGAGAGTTGATACATAATAAATTAGTAAAAAATAAAGCATAATAATATAGCCAAAAAATGCAATCCCTTCTATTTGTTTTATACTCCATCCATATTTGTAGCTTCATTTTACTAACATTCAGCATTTTTAGTAATATCTGATAACCATCTGTTTTTAGCAAGATTATTAGATTAAATATTGCTAACGTTATGTTAAATAGAAAAAACGGAATCAACCAAATATAGCCTGTTATCAACCATAATATTCCTAAGAACGAGTATATTCCCAAGTTAACACCTATTCCTGCCATTTCTATTTTTAATATTTTCCTATCGGATCTACACTTATTGATTCCACAAAATACAGTACTCACACATGGAAAAAAAGAAACCAGACCTATATTATAGTGTACAACATGAACCCCAACTGTATTAGCCATAAACGCATGTCCTTTTTCATGTAAAGATATAGAAGTTAAAATAATGACTATATAATATATTATTTTGTAAAAAGTAACATGAAAGAAAGTTTCTTTAATCATTAAATAATCAAGATCTAAATCAATCAATAGCAATACTGTTGTTACGATAGAAGAAAAAAAAGAGAAAAGTAAAAATAAGTTACATAATAGACAAGTTCTGTCACTATGAACAGATATAAAATTCTTAGCTTTTATATTAACTACATCTATATCTAAAATATTAATCTTCTTCTTTTTTTCAGTCCCTTCTAAAAGTCCTTTATCTGAAAATATCTTAATTAAATCATTAATTGTTTTTTCATTTAATAAAGGATATTTTTCAATAATACTATTACTATTACACATGCCGTTTAACATATTTAATATGGAGTATTCCATTTCTCCGATAAATATTTCACGTTTTGACCTTTTATGATATATTGTACAACTTCCATCGTCTTCAATAAATTCTATTAACTCGTTACTTTTTTTACATCCAATTACCATAATGACTCCTAATAAAATATCAAAAAACCCTTTTACAGTCTCGAAATATCCATACTTAAGGTGCTGTATCGAGCTACTGCAAAAGGATTTTCTCTTACATTAAATTTCTCACAATATAACTATGCTGTTTTGTAATAAAAGAAAAATGCGAAAAATCCGGCACCTGATGCTGTTGCTTCATGATCTTCAACCGCAAACTGAGCGTTAACATTTGTTTCTTCGACATCCATTAAAAACTCTTCTTTCACCATTAATCCCTCCTTATCAACATTATTCAACACTTTTTATGTAAATTGCATGGATATTCAATTATAATAAACTCCGAATATAAATCCCCAATGACTCTTGACTAATTGGATTTTTTACCATTTCATCCTTTAGTTTATCCATTAAACTATAAACAATAGAGAATCTATTATTTATTATTTCAATATCACTTTCGGTTATTTTGCTTAATTGTTTTATTAATATTTTTTTCGGTTCACAATATATTTGCTCTATCTTATTCCACATTTCTGCTGATAGCAATTCTTTTAAATATTCCATAACTTTTTTGTGCTCCTTAATTGCTACTATTGCTTCTAAATACAAACATTCTGCCTTGAATTGCCTATTTGCCTCCTCTGATAATTGCGATAATCCAGTTCCACTTAAAACTGGTTTTAGTTTTTCCAAAGCATCTTCATAATTCTCACAATACACATCACATAAAGCAGCCAGATACCTTGTCGAAATAGCTCCTGTCCCATAAGGCATTTTTTGCGTTGCGAATGGAAGAAGTTGTTCTGTGCTATCCAATAATACATTTCCCTTAAAATATCCCAATACACCTATAATATATTTACAATCTTTTTCAGTTATTTTTCTGGACTTTTCAATAATTCTGTAATATATGTACGTGTATTATATATTTTAACCTCTTGATCTGTCATACTATTTGCTTCTGATAAACCCGGTATTATTATATGATATGCTGGAAAACCTAGCCATGAATTATCACTAATCAAAATATCATGTCCATCTTCCAAAAGCTCATGTAGCCAATCTGCCAGCAGCTCTTCGTTACTTTTTCCATCAATACTTCTCACAGGTATAAACTTTTGACCATAATCTCGTTTTAAAACTTGAAATGGATATTGCGCCAAGCCAGTCGCAAAACTATTCATTATATTAAACCGAGTTTTTACCGTTTGGTTTGAAAAATCAATTGTACTTCTTTCTGTATAATGTTCTATATCTGTTCCTTGTGTAGCTTCTGTCAATGTTCTTTCCATAGCAACACCAAAATCAGGATGGCACCCTAACTTCAATCCATATTTCCCTGTATCCCGTTGTATTATCATAAGACCTGCCACAGGATATTTTCCACCTAAAGAACAATCCTTCATGTAGATATTAAATCCATCAATACCCTGCGCCTTTTTATACATATTATATACAAATGGATATTTCTTAATGTATTCATCTGGAACATCCGGTAAATCTGGAGCTTCCAATATTATTCTCGTTTGAACTAACCTTTCGATTATTTCAGAAAAACCTTGTACTAAAGCTTCTGCTGGTGTATTACCTGCAGCCATACCATTACTCCCATAATGTCCAGATACCAATGTATATGGCAAATAAACAACCTTTTTACTTCTTACATCATAAAAAGGAAAAGTTAGATATTTTCCATCGCTCCTATCTGCTGGATTAATTGATGTAAATGCAATTTCCTTGTCGCTATCATTTAAAATTTTTCTCTTTTTAAAGTAGAAATCCAAAAAAGGGTCTTTTTGTTTTATCAATTCTTCTATAGTCATATATTTTTCACAAGGTTTTTTCGTAAAATCATAATTTTGTTTATTTCTTAAATCGGGAAACGGATTTATATAGTCATTCTCATATCTTTCAAATAATTCTGCATATGCACTTGCTAAACAATATTCTTTATTTACCCCCTTCCCATTAGTTCCTAACTCTGTACCCTTAAACACTACTCTTATTGAATTGGTTCCTATCTTGCTTTCATTAAATAGAATCTCTTCTGTTTCTACTTTCATTTTTTTAAGTATACTTTTTAATCGCTCTACAGTCTCATATGGAGAACATTCTTTATAATGTATTTTATGATTCATAGCTCCTATTCCCATCTTTATTTAAATTTGTATCTACAAAAAACCGTTTACAGTACACAGAACTAAAGCGTTACCTATGCTGTTACCTTTTTTAATTATTTATGATTTAATATCTATTACTACTTTCTAGATATTAAAACTAAATACCATTTTTAGCCATAATAGGCATAGCATTATAATCGCATTATTGAAAATAGTATCATATACCATAATTGGTTGCAGGTAACTATCTTTTCCAAACATCATATTATTGCATATAAAATATACATTATTATTTTCCACCAAGCAATTTGGCTACCCACCTTACCAATTCTAGATTAAGGAAAATATTACTCATTATATAAAAATAGAAAGTTGTCATTCTCATCACCTCCCTTGTTCTTTATTAATTCTTTATGATAATAATAAGACTGCACTTTCTATTTTTCAAGCATAACTCTACTAATGGTTGCCATAACTCTGTGAATGGTCATTGTTACATGAATCTATAAGATAAATATATTCTTGCCACAGATATTTTATCTAAAAATCCAATTTAAGTATCCCATTACATTTACTAATTGCTTTTCTAACATTTTCAAATCCAATTTCATGATTTTTTGTCGCGCTATGTCCATTTTATAATTTCATATCTGATATTTTACTCATGCTAGTATGCTGGAACACGCCAGTATCTTAATGGAGCCGAACTATTCGCCTATACGACCTATGGTTTCGCAAGACTAAAGCGAAACGGCTGATGATATAGCCGAATCAATGATTTTACTATCTCCATACTACTTTTGGATTCAATATTATGCCGAAAAGCACAAAGATATAACAAGTATCTCCTGATATGATAAATGGCGAAAAAGCCTTAAATCCAAGACTTATCGCCATTTGCCGAGATTTAAAAAAATAGTTTGAAAATTTACTTAAGGTCTAATATAAACATTATTACATATGACACTACTTTCCACCAAATAATTTCACTAGCCAATTGAAAAACCCTACTCCAGATAGTAAAATACTTATTTTAAATAAAGTACCCATTCTTATCCCTCCCCCCTGCTAATATTTTCATATAAATCATATGATGATACTAGTCACTTTTCAAGAATAACTCTTCGAATGGGTACCATAACTCTATGAATGGTCATCACTCTTCCACCTCATAAGGTAAATAGATATCT
>CANOYI010000104.1 GCA_947571515.1 uncultured Clostridium sp.
ATTTTAGGGTGTGCAAAATTTGTCGTCTATTTTACACACCCTATTTTACATTCTCACTTTCGACCAAAATTTTTATACTATTTATTCTGTCTATTAGGTAAATCCATTTCTTCCATTAATTTTTTACTAATTTCTCTTACTTGTCTTTGTTTTTTCACATATACATATGACTTTTCATATATTGTATCATATTGGTTTAAATTTCTATTTTCAAATTTATCATCTACATCATAATTATTTCTAACATCTATTAATAAATAATCTATTTTCTGTTCTTCTAATTTTGATAAGACTCTTGCTATTGCCTTTTTGCTAAATCCAGTTTTAGAAATATTGTCTTTTCCTTTTGGTTTTATTTGATAATTAAATAAATATGAAAGTATATATGAGTCTTTTCCATATGACTCACAAAATGCACCAACTTTAAAAATTAATAATGTTTTTGGGTGTACTTCTTTTATATTTCTTACCATATTTATTAAACTCATATTTTTCTCCTAATTTATATTTGCGCGAGCACTGGCAGACCAAAAGCCTGCCCGTGCTGTTCTTCTTGAATTAAACCAGATCCATTTGGGTCCTATATTATCCATCTTTTAACGTATATTTGCTATTGAATACAGATGTTGGAATACAAACTATGGGGCGAACCGCAAAAGAGCCGTTGTCTACGATGCCGCCGCTGAAACAGCCAATGCCGCCGACCACGTTCAACTCGCGGTCGCTGCTGCTGTTGCTGGGCGAAGCAAGCCACCAGTAAGATGATGTACTTTTATTATAGATTCCATAATTATCATCAACTGATAACCAACCACTTTCTGTATTTTCTGTATAACCACATGTCCCTAGACCTAATGTAATAGTATTTGATTTATTATTCCTATTATTATAAGATGCTACAAATAATTCAGCCGTTGGACTTCCAATCGCAAATACGGCATCACTATTTTTATACTCGCTCCACATTCCTGAATCTGATGTATCAGTTAACCATGCCGTTGTTCTAATATTAGTATTTTTATTTTCTGCTGTGAATAATGAACTTATTTTTGGACTTAATTTTTGCCCTACTATGCTTACATATGCACCTGTTTGATATGCCCCATAATAATCACTTGGCCTATAACTTCCAATACATTCATCTGTTATTAAATACGTATAATTACTATCTTGATAAAATAATCTCCATACTCCAGTTGTAAATTCATCTGTCGTGACATTATATCCGTTTACCTTCCATCCATATTTATCGGTATTTTTAGCATCTGACGGTTCTGTTCCGAATCGTAAATGTATTTTCATCAAAAGTAGGAACTGTAGGAGATTCTGTTCCTCCAAACTTCCCATTCCATATCTCTGATATTTTAATATTATGACTTCCATATTTCGTTTTTGTGGTCAATATTAATGTTGTTAAATCTTCTGGTAAGTTTTCTTCTGTTGGAACACTATCAAAATAGTCTCCCAATATTTCTACAAATTGTGTTTTTGTAATATCACCATTTTTGTTCTCTGCTTGTGTACCTAAAATTTCAACTCGTACTCTTTCTATCGTATCTGCTATTTCTGTTTGTTCTTTTGCTGTATTTGCCTTCGTTAGCACTCCGTTTTCTCCTGTTAAGGTCGCAATTGAAATTCCTGCTAAAATTAGTAATACAATAATCGTAATTACCAACGCTATCAGTGTGATTCCTCTATTTCCTTTTTGTTTTGTTAAGATTTGTTTTTTCATCTTATGTAATCCTCCTATATTCTAATCTTATTTATAACATAACTATTACTATTTTTCAATAGTTTTTAGAAATTATTTATTAGTTTTCTGTAAATTTTCATTTGTGTGTATTGTAATACACAGTATAGCATAAAAATTATTATAAAATCAATAAAAAATTAAAAAATTTTATGCTTTTATTTTTTATTTAGCTATTTTTGTTAATTTTGGGAGGTTTTTGGCATGAAAAAATTTAATAATTGTCGTAATGTAATCGGTGATTTAATTAAAAAACATAGAGAAGAAAAACATTATACAAAAACGGAAGTATCTCACAAATTAGAATTACTTGGTATTGAACTTGACCGTTTTGAACTATATAAAATTGAAACTGCTAAAACAAGTGTAAAAGATTTTGAGTTAATTGGTTTATGTATTGTTTTAGATATTGATTTTGAAGAATTAAAAAAATTAGTAGAAGATGCTTCTTAAAATGCACAAATACTTTAACAGTAATTGTGCATTTTATTAATTCTATTATTGTTTGTTAAGCCATTTTATAAATTCCTCTTTTGTAATCTCTTTTAATTTATAAGCATTTTTCTTATCTTTTCCCTGATATTTAAATCTATTATATTCAATCTCAAAATTTCCACCTTTTGACTTCGCTAATGCTTGTTTTTTCTTATACACTTTTCGATACAAATTATAAGCTTCATCTTTTTCTAAATTTTTAGTAAATACTTTACTTGCTCCAATCTCTCTACAAGTTTTTTTATCTGCAAATATATTATCACAATAGATTACTGCTGAATTAGTTGTTAAAAAATATTTACCACAGTTTTTACACTTTTTAAGATATGTTTTTTCTTGTAAGATAAAATATAGTTCCAAAAATAATAGGTTATAAAAATTGTCTATCTCATAAATTTCTTGAATACCATATCTGTTATTATCTTTATTCTTTAAAGTTTCTATTATCTCTTTTTCTTTCATTTTAGAGGTATCTTTATTTAGTTTTATGATTTTATTAAATTTATTATATGTTAAAATTGGATATTCTTCTATACTTTTTGTATGGATAAAGATATGCAATTTTTCTAAAGGATTTAAATTTTCTAATTCCTTTTTTTCATTAAATAAACAGTATTCCAAAATATCAATTATTTGCCTTTTATAGCTTTCAAATTCTTTTTGGTACTTACTATATAGTTTATCTATTTTATTGTTTAATTCTTTGTTCTCATTCGGATTTAAAGCTAATAATTCTTTTCTTTCTTTTTCTGTTAATAATGTTTGAAATCCATAAAATCTAAAAATGAAATAAGACATTTCTTTTAAGTCTTGTTGTATAAAATCCAAAACTATACTTCCTATTTTATTAGGCTGTTCATATACTTTTATAGTATATTGATCATCTCCTTCCTCATTCATTTCAAAATCTAACATAGGTACTTTTATTTGTTCTTCTTTAAGATGTTCATTTATATACATTTCTATCTTATTTTTCTGTTCCATATTCCCCCCTTAAAAAACTTTTTATATTTTTTAGTAAAAGTTATTGTCATTATAGGCAATAATATGATATAAATTAAATTGTCAATAGACAATATCATTGTTTTTTGGTTATTGTCAATATTAGTATACATTATATAAATGCTTTTTTCAAGTCTTTATATAAAGTTTTCCATATTTAAAAAATGTTAGCAAATTTTTGCATGATAACTTTAGGAGCTGATGATTATTGAAAAAGATGGATTTAGCACGAAATGAATTAATCTATAATTTGTATTTTAAAGATAAATTAACCATATCAGAAATTAGTAAAAAAGTACATTTATCGATTAGTCAAATTAGTAGAATTCTGTCTAAATCTACTCTATATCAACAAGAAAAGGCTAACAGAAAAGAAGAAAATCATAAAAAACACAATGAACAAGCAAAAGAAATTATGAGGAAAAAAAGAAATAAAAAACGAATGGAAGAAAAAGCAATTATGGATAAATTACATAGATAAGCTACAATGGAACTCTCTTATTTTAATCCCATATCTAAAGTTGCTATTAGAAAAAATTGTTCAAGTGCTTATAGTTATAATACAGAAAGAAAAAGATTTGAACTAAAGAAAGATTTGGCATATTCAAGTGATATGCCTGAAATAATTAAATACTAATATTATTATGACTTAAACATTTAAGTCTATTTTTATTTAGATTCTAGAAAAAATTTCCTAGTAGGAGATTTTTTCGTAGAAGATAATTATGCAGATTTATACAATTTCTTTGTAATTACTATTACTTAGAAATTCTTAAATCTGTTTTATTTTAAAAGAATTGGAGGTGAAAAGACATGAGTGAAAATGTAAAAGAAAACTACAGTATAATGTTTACGAACTATCCAGACATTGTAAATATTGAACAAATGAGAAAAATGCTTGGTGGTATTGGTGTTACTCTTGCCTATAAACTACTAAAACAAGGAAAAATTAAATCTATGAAAATAGGCAGAGAATATAAAATCCCAAAATCTTTCATTATTCAATACTTACTAGATGAAAAAACTGACCTATAATGAATGATACATAAAAAATAGAAAGGTTATCATAATTAAAAACTTATGATATAATACAAAAGCTATAGGTAAGTAAACTGTTATACGGAAAGGAGGATCATTGATAACAGGTAGCTTACAAGTAAAAGGGCTAGTTTATTATGTTGTCTTAAATGTATATCCAAATAATAAGAGAAATCAAAAATGGATACCAACCACAGTTATAGCCAATGGTAAAAAAGTAAATCAAATAAAAGCTGAAAAATTACTTTCAGATATTCGTATGATTTATGATAAAGATTCCTATATAGACAATAAAAAAACAGCCGAACAATTATTAGAAGAACAAAATCAAAGCAAATCCACATCGTTATCTTTATTGTCACAAACTAATAAAGATAATAAAACAGAACAACTTAGGTTAAGTAATCAAACTTTATCAAGTGAAGAAGAATTAATTATTACCAAATGTTTATCTGCTTGGTACAACACATCAAAAGAAGAAATGATAAAGTTCTTTAATGAACATTATTATACAAAACCCTAATACACATTTAATTAAGAGAATTATTACAGATTTGGTTAATAAATTGTCGGATGATGCACGAGAACAAAGAATTAGAAAAATGGGACATTACCGAGATATGTTATTTAGCGATTATATTAAAGAGTGGCTAAACTCTATCAAAAATCAAGTTGCTAAAAGTACATATAAAGGTTATTATGACCACGTTAATGGTAGAATGCTTCCCTATTTTGAAAACGAAGAAATACTTTTAAGAGATGTTTCACTTGCTGACATTTACAATTATATGGAACACCTTTTTAGTGAAGGATTAAAACCAAACACCGTTAAGCATCATAGGTCTATTTTATCTTGTGTATTTACAAGAGCAGTTGAACAAGAATTATTTGAATACAATTTTATTAATAATTTAAAACCTATTAAATCAGACCAATATATAGGCAATTTTTATAAACACGACGAATTATTACATCTGTTTGAAGTTGCAGAAAATACTACGATTCGTTTAGAAGTTATTATTGCAGCAGTTTATGGATTAAGGCGTGAAGAAGTTTTAGGTTTAAAATGGGATTGCATTGATTTTACAAGAAAAACAATTACGATAAAACATACTGTTCAAAGATTTAAAATAAATGGTAAAACTCAGTTTGTGGTCAAAGATAAAACAAAGTCACAATCATCTTATAGAACTTTACCATTATTCGATTTTATAGAAGATTTACTGAAAGAATACAAAGCAATGTATGCAGAATATAAAAAGATATTTGGTAATACCTATAACAACAACTATAAAGATTATGTATGTTTAATGCCTAATGGCGAACTTATGAAACCTGGCTATTTAAGTCATACCTTTTCAAAAATACTAGAAGATAATGAGTTAAAACGAATACGTTTACACGATTTAAGACACTCTTGTGCAACACTACTAATACAAAACAAAGTACCAGTTAAAGACATACAAATTTGGCTTGGACACTCTAATATACAAACTACTATGATTTATACTCATTTAGATGAAACAAATAAAGAAGTATCAGCACAAGTGTTAATGACTAAATTTCAATTTATCTTGACTAATTATAACGAAAATGAAATTTATGAGATGAAAGATGAAACTTTGAATAATATCTATGAACAAGACATAGAAAAAGTTGTTGCAAACCTTCCAAATTAACAACAACTAATTAAAAAGTGTTAGAAAATTTGATAAATTTTGTTAGAAAAATATTCAAATTTTCTACCTATTCAATTTCTCATCAGGTTCGAAAACCTTTAGTGGTGCGGATGAAGGGACTCGAACCCCCACGTCGTTGACACTGGTTCCTAAGACCAGCGCGTCTACCAGTTCCGCCACATCCGCATATAATATATATGCTACACTGAATAAGTTATCTGTAATCGGCATAGTCTCAACAGCTAACTTAATATCCGTAGTTTACTAACGATATTTATCTTAGCATATTTGTATCTTATTTGTCAAGAGATTTTATACAAAATATACAATTAATCCGCCCACAATTGCTAATATAAATCCTAATATTTTTAATCCATTTGTTGCATCATTTTGGTCACCAAAACCAAAAAATTTTTTTGTCAAAATTCGTGCATCATATATTAAAATAACCCCTAATAGAACTAACAATATACCGATTAATTTCATTATTATTTGTATCATTTTAATCAACATCCTTCTTTTTTCTACATTTTAATCATACTATGTCAAAGGCAAATTGTCAATAATGTAATTTTTTTAAGTTTCGACTTTTTTGCAAATTTTTCCGCTAGTGGGCATTTGCTATTAAAAAACATTACAGATTTTGGATAAGCTAAGCCTTCGCAGAAAATGTATTTGTATAAAATGAGCCTCTTTCACGTTCAAATACGAATT
>CANOYI010000105.1 GCA_947571515.1 uncultured Clostridium sp.
TTTTTAATATATTCTTATTTTATTTCTGTTGAAACTTTTGTAGTTGTAATCTTAACATAGCATTTTCTTCTTTTAATTCTGCTATTATCTTATCCTTCTTTGATACTTTGTTTGTTTTTTTAGTACCTTTTCTTTTTGGCTCTATAAGAGCTTCTTTCTCTGGTACATCACATTTTATTAAACAATTTTGATTACTCTTTTCTAATAAATCAATTTCATCAGAAAGGTCTACTATTAGCCATTTGTCTGTATCACGATAATCTACATTTTTTGGAATATAAAAATACATATTAACTATATCTCCATCAACTAACATATTAGCTTTCTCTAAGAGTTCTTTATTTGTTGTATCCATCTTTATTTTAACATTTTCTGCTGTAAAATGATGTTTCCTCTTTCTTATAACTGTTTGACCTTCTTCTTCAATTAATGTTGGAAGCATTTTAGGTTTCTCCCACTCGAAGTCGCAAATTAGATTTGCTCCTTCTAAACTTTTAAAAGTAATTTCTTTTTTATCTAGTATTTTTGTAAATGTCATTTTAAAATCCTCCTATTTTTATAAATTTATTGTTATTGTAGTTATTATCGTTATAAAACGATATAACGATAATAACTATATTTTTTAGATAACATTATTATCTGTAATTGTTGCTTCTGTTTTTGAAACAGTATCAACTTTTTCATAGTAGAATTTCCACACTCTACCTTTGATACCACCATTAGGGTCAGGTCTTTTACATCTAATATTGTCATACCTCATCAATAATGGTATTAAATGTTGTGAAATTTCTCTACTTATTGACTGTGGAGAATATGCTTCTCCATCTACTTCTAAATCCTTAATCATTCTGTCTTTGAAATCTGCCATCTTAATTTCTATGCCATCAGGTTTTTCCTCTAGCATTTTATTTATTGTAATAACAATAGGATTTTCCATATATGTATCTTCTTCCACCTCATCAGAAACAACTTCCCATTTACAATTTTCTTTATTAAATTCAATAATTTTATTAGTGCTTTCTACATCTCTACTTTCTGTTGCAAACAGAACCTTTGATTCATCATCTTGTTTCGACATTACAATATTAGTATTCATAGCTCCTCTAATACCATTAGAACCGAGCATATTATTAAACTTATCTTTAGTTGGTGTCTTTTTAAGATGATTTACTACTAAAATGCACACATTATTTTTATCTGCAAAACCTTTTAAAATACCCATCTCTCTATAATCTTTTTTATATTGACTACCACCACCACGTTTATCACTTCTAATAAACTCTAATGGGTCTATAATAATAAGTTTAATTTTAGGATATTGATTTAAAATATCTTGTAAAAACTCTAATAGTCCATCATCTAAAGTTTTTATATCTGTGCAAAAATGCACTCCATTTGGCATTGGCTCTCCTTGTAACATTATTTTTAATCTATGTTGTATCTGAGTTGCCTTACTCTCAAAGGAGAGATATAACACATCACATTTATTAGTTTCAAATCCTATAATTTCTGTACCAGTTGCAGCTGCTAAACTTAATGATAAACAGAACCAAGTTTTTCCCACTTTTGGCATACCTGCTATCGTTGAAAGACCTGAATATAAAAGATTTTCTACTATAATCGTGGGTTCAGGAAATTCCATCTCCATTAAAGAAATACCATCTATTAAACCTAATGGGGGAGAGGAATAGTCAGGTATATTGGGTGGAGCAGAAGATGGTATAGCAGGAGATGTTGGAACAGGAGAAAACTCTACTTGTTCTACTGTTTCCTGTTGAGATATTACATCTGCTGTTTCTAGTTGTTTCACATCTTCCTGTTGTGTTACCATCACTTCATCTTGTATTACCTCTGCTGTTTGTACTGGATTTATAGTTTCTGTTTGTTTTATAATTTCTACTGGTTTTGTAGCTTCCTCTTGTTTTGTACTATTACTTGGAGATTCATAAATAATATCAAATAAATCTGCCATAATTTTAATTCCTCCTTAACATTTATTTGCATTTTCTTTTTATTTTAATTATTAAATTTTTGGGTTATAATTCCCAAATCTCCATACATTTATCAAATTCTTTCGTATCCATAAAACTAATATCAGTATCGAATTCATAAGGAAACCTAGAATATTTTTCATATTCTTCATCTGACAGCTCACTTTTTCTGTGCATTATAGTTAATAAATCTTCTAAATACCATTCATTTAAAAGGATACCTGGATAATCTAAGTCTGAACATATATCATCAGGGTCATCTGTCATACAGCCAGAGTTAAGGAAATACAGATAGATATGTTCAAATCTTAACTCATCTATAATGTCTATTAGTTGATATACATTTCCAATACAGGAAACAATATATAATAGACTTTCCAAAGGTATAATAGTTCTAACACATCTTCCACCACTTGTAGCATATTTAAAAAGTATGTTATAAACTCTTTTTCCCATATTGAAAGGATAATCTCCTTGCCTTATTTGTTTTATGTTTCCGTTAAGGATTTCTCTTTTACATATATTTTGAACTTCTCTTTGACATTGATTTAGTAATTTTTTTAAATCTGCATAAGTCATATCATTTATATCATCTAGTCCTTCGCCATCTTTTACAAATCTCATTCCATCATCAAATTCTTCCTGATGATATGTATTAACTATGAAACCTTGATTTTGGAACTCTTTAATCTTTTTCTCTAATGCCTCATTTGTTAGGGAAACTAAAGATTTACCATATTCCCTTTCATCTTTAGTTACTTTATTAAACATAACCTCTATTAAATTTTGGTTTATTATATATTTGCTTTTATTCATGATATATTCCTCCTTAAATTCTTATATTTATACTGTGGCTAGTCATACAACTAACCCAGTACATTTATATATCTTCATTAATTCCGTTTATGAATAATGTGAAATTATCCATCTTTTCAATAGTAATTTCTTTACCATGTATAACTTGAGAATAACAAAGTGGATTAATACCTAATCTTTTAATGATACCAAAGTATTTTTTTAAAGTTTTTTTATCATGTTCAGACTTTGCTTCTGTTATTCCAACTTCGTTTATCCTAGTTAAGAATGAACATACTCTATCTTTTTCTAGTTGTTTTACTACAATATCCTCTTTAGTTTTTGGCTTATATTCTTGAATTTTATCTAGTGCAACATCTAATCTGTAAAAATGTTCTGTATAAAAGACTGGCTCAATATAGTTTGTAAAATACTCTTGAGCAACTTCTTCTTTGAAGTAATTTGCTAAGGTTTTATCTCTAACATCTTTCTTATAATTTAGATGTCTGTCTTTAACTTTTACCTCAGTACGAAGAATGCCTTTGTATCTTTCTGCTCCTGCTATATCTCCATTTTCTAATCTTTCATACTCTTTGAAATAACAAGTAATTGAAACATGATTATTTCTTTCACTACTATAAGTACAGTTTGTCCTGTTAGAATATTTATATTGACCTTTGTCAGCTCCATTTACTGTATCTGATGCAATTCTAAAAATATCCTGTGCAGCTAGTTGCTCATCATATACTTTTAATTTGTAGTCATTCTTGTACTCAAATCTGTTTATTTCCACCAAGTCTTGATGTATTTCATTTCCTCCAATTTTTCTTGTTATATATTTTCCTGACTTACATCTTACTCTAATTTTAGATGTAGGAGTTTTTACTACTTTATATTTAACAATGTCAGCTGTGCTGATGTGAAAGAAGTCTATTACAACTCGGATAACCTTTTCCTGTAATTCCTCTGCTGTTTCAACTCCTACCATAAATTCATGTGATAGTTTCACTATTAAATAGTAACCTCTACATTTGTATTTAAAAGCAACTGGAAGATATACTGGACTTAATTTATATACTCCTGCTTCTGTTGAAGATGGAGATAATTTACTCTTGATGAGGTCTTTTACTCCTCCATGCAGAGATAGTTGCACATCTACTGTATCGATATGTCTTGCCATGATTTTTTCCCTCCTGTTCGTATATAACCAGAGGAAACCTCTCCTCTATCTTTAGGAGGAAACAAGAATAAATCTTGTCCTTCCTATTTTTCATATCTTTTAAATATGTTAGATATTGCTTCTTTTTCATTGTCTAAATCAACAACATCAACAATTACAACTTTATTTAGCTGTCCTCTATAGTAAACAATGTCTACTATAAAAATAACTTTTTGATACATAACTAAATTATTTAACTTTTCTATTAAATCTACATTTTCCGAATATGCAACTATTGTCTGTTGATTAATGATTCCGTTACTATCAACTTCATCAATTTTTACCTTATATTGGTCTTTGACTTCTATAATTTGCTTCTTACTTTCAAATGTATGTCTTTCAACATACTCTTTACTTTTGTAAATGGCTGATATTATTCCTACCATCTTTAATCCTCCTTTCATCTAAAATTTAATTTCAATATCCATAGGCAGTAATCTCCTTTCTTAAAATTTGAAAAGAATTTTGATTATTTATCTTCTCATTACTTATAACATTTTCAAACATCAAACAGGATTTATGTATAATTTCTGTATATATATCAAGATATATATGTGTTTTGTAAACAACTATTATTGAATTTATATCCTTTATTACTGGACACAATATAAAAAATGTGATATATTTTCTAAAAGGAGGTCAAAATGGAATATAATATTTATCCAAAAAGTGATACAAAAGAAATTGAAAATACAATAATAGAAAATTTTAAAGAAATTAGACAAGAAAAATGTAATTCATTTTGTATGCCTCATGCAAAGAATCCATTCAGTCGATTAAATTTATCATCAATTTTAAAAGAGAAAACAAGGTTTATTTCAGAATTAGAAGAAGGAAAAATAAAATTGGATTTCCGTACTTTTATCAATCTATGTAATAGGTTAAAAATAAGTTCTAGTACAATATTAGCAGAATTTATAACAGAAGATATGAAAATAACTTCTAATAAAGAAATGAATGAATTAACAAATCCATTACCAAACAATTTACCACAAACAGAAATTAAAAAGTATAATGAAGAAATACTTGGACAAGAAATAAAGAAATATAGGAAAATGAAAAAACTTTCTCAAAGAAAGTTATCACAAAGTCTAGGTTTTGGACATGGATATATAAATAATGTAGAAAAAGGAATCAACAATGTATCTATATCAGCATTTATTGATATTTGTAACGAATTAGAATGTACTCCAAATGATTTATTATATCCATTTATAAATAGTAAAAATTCTAATAATGATGATACTACTCCAAAATTAGAACAAAATATTGTTGATACTTCTAAAGAAACTAATATATCAGAAGTAAAAGAATATAGAATGTCTCCAGAGGAATTAGAAGAATTTAATCGAAAATATCCAAAGCAAAATATTCCAAAACCTTCAAAAAAAGAAGATGACTCTTATATAGAAAAATAAAATAAAAGAACATAGTAACAAGTTTGTACCTATGTTCTTTTATATATTTATGCTATCATCTCTTTTAATTCCTTCTTATATAATAGTAACTGCTTCTTGATATTCTAAATTTACTATAAACAAAAACCTGCATAACTCTCATCTATCTCATCTTGTTCAATTCCAATATATCTTAAAGTTATAGATGGTGAACTATGATTAAATAATTTTTGTAACATTGCAATATCATGATACTGTTGATAATGCCAGTAACCGAAACGTTTTACGCATAGTATGAGTTCCTATTTCTGTTAATCCAACATTTGCTCCTGCTGATACTATAATTCTATATGCTTGTGTTGTAGTAATAGGTCTATTATTTCCTTTTTGGCTCTTAAATAAATATTCTCCCTCTTGCATATTCCTTGTGTATTTCTCTAATTCTATTAAAAGTCCATTCATAATTGGGAACTTTTTAACTTTTTTTGTTTTCTGTTCTATTATAGTAATATGTGTTTTCATGCTACCATCTTTGTTTCTTACATCATCTCTATTAAGTTTTACTAAATCAGATATTCTAAGTCCTGTATTTATCCCTGTATAGAACATCATAAAATCTCTTGTGCCATTTTTCTTTAATTCTTCCTTCATTTCTTCTAACTTGTTTTTATCTCTAATTGGTTGAACAAAATTCATTTTTAAATTACCTCCAAATCCTTCTATTTCGTGTTAGCTGGATATTATAGTACATTAATTGTAAGGTGTCAATACGATATAGTACATTTGTTCATTTGTAAATATAGTGCTTTTTGATGAATGTATTGGCACGAGTGGAATTAATCAATTTTAGAAAATGTAATAAAATAACTATTGTATTACATTTTGGATAAAAATAGGGAATGGAGAATAGGAGAGATGTAGATTCTAAAAATAAAAATAGTAGGTACATCTCCTGTATCTACTATCTATTAGCTTATTTTATTACATCTGAATAATAATTCTTTAAATAGAGCTTTATCTTATCCGTTAAATCATCTATATTAGTATAATCATATTTTGCACCTGAACTATTTTCCTCTGAAATAAATACATTCTTATCTTTTAAATCAATATCTACTGTTATAATTAGGTTTTCTTCCATTATACTACCTTCTTTCTTAATTATATTATTTATTTAATAAATCCATTATTAAATCAATTTCTTTTACATTTAATTCACAATAAT
>CANOYI010000106.1 GCA_947571515.1 uncultured Clostridium sp.
TAATCTTCCATTTGAAATTACTTTTTCTAAATTGAATTTAATTTTTCAATTGACCCTTTTTGCAATACTCCCCAAAACCATGTATAATAATAAAAACAAATGCAGAGGAGTAACTATGAAACTAAAATATGAAATAAAAGAAAATAGCCAAGGACAAAGTCTCAATCAAATCTTAGTCAATGAGCTAAGCATATCCACCAGACTTCTTATCAAACTAATCAGAAACCAAAAAATCTCTATCAATAAAAATGTCTGCGACACTAGAAATCCAGTAAATCTAGGAGATCTCATAGAAATCAACTTTAATTTTCCAGAAGATAATTCTAATATTCTTCCCACACAAATGAATTTAGACATTATTTATGAAGATGACTGGTTTTTAGTGGTTAACAAGCCAGCTGGTATACCAATTCATCCTTCTCGATTGCATTACACAGACTCTCTATCCAATGGTATCAAATTTTATTTTGATGCGATTGGATTAGACAAAAAAATACGACCAGTTAATCGCCTAGATTTAGATACTTCTGGCTTAGTTATCTTTGCCAAATGTGAATATATACAACAAGCCTTTGTTAAACAAATGGCTAATAAAACTTTTCAAAAAGAATATTTGTGTTTTGTAAATGGATTTTTGAAACAAAAAATTGGCACCATTAATTTACCAATTGCTAGGAAAACTGGTAGTATTATCGAAAGATGTATTGACAAAAATAGTGGTCAACCTTCTATTACTCATTATAAAGTAATCAAAGAATTTTCTAATTATAGCCTTGTACGATGCCAATTAGAAACAGGAAGAACACATCAAATTCGTGTCCATATGTCTGCTATTGGTCATTCTTTACTTGGCGATACACTATATGGTACGAAATCCAATTTGATTAATCGACAAGCTTTGCATAGTTATCGAATTTTATGTATTCATCCTGTTTCTAAGAAAAGTCTAGCTTTTGAGAACCATTTACCTGTTGACATGACCATGATTTTAGGGACGGAGGAAAAAATCATGACATAGATTTAGCAAAATTCCTTAAATGTTAATTTATATTATTTTGCAGATCGAAGTAGTTATCCATAGAGAATTTCCCCCGTAGTTGTGAGGTAAAAAATAATATAAATCAACATTATATGATAGGAAGTTCAGAGAATTTTTTATATATTAGGAAAGTCATACTGACTTTCTAATATATAAAAAACATTGTACACAAATTTATTTCATAAATTTGGCACACGAACAAATTAACGGAAAGCCAAAGAAAAAAGTTTAAATTATGCTAATCTTAAGGCTTTCCGATTTGTTCTTATATAATAAATCATGATTTTTTCCTCCGTCCCCAAAATCATGCTCTTATTAAATTGCCTCTAAAATTTCGCTTTTATCTCTCACTCCAACAAAATTTTTCTCTACCTTACCATTTTTTATAATTACGATGGTTGGTATGCTCATAACACCATATTCCATTGCTAAGTCTTGGTTTTCATCGACATTGACTTTTCCTACTTTGATACTATCCGCTTTTTCTTCTGCTATTTCATCTATAATAGGTGACATCATTCTACATGGTCCACACCAATCTGCATAAAAATCTATGATGACTGGCTTGTCTGCTTTTAATACTTCTTGTTCATAATTTTCACTACTTATTTTTAATACACTCATATTTTTATTCCTCCTCTTTCGTCCCCAATTAATCCCGGAACCAGTGGGGACATTTATTTTTATCTTACCCATTTTTTATTCCTCTTATGTATTGAATTGCTTGCATTCCTGCTTTTGTTCCTTCGTATACAGCTTTTGAAATTTGAAATAGTCCTCCTGTACAATCTCCACATGCGTACATTCCTTTAATATTTGTTTCCATATTTTCATTAACGATTATATGATCTTTTCCGTGTCATAATGCCTAGTTTTTTGGCAAAATCTAAACTGCCAGCCACTCCTTGTGCTACAAATATACCATCTGTTTTTAGAGTAGCTCCATCTTTAAATTGAATTTCTTTTACTCTTTTGTCTCCCTTAATTGCCTCCATTTCTTTGGTATCGATTGTTACATTATCCTGATTTGCTCTGAATTCTGGTGCTTTTTCTCCATTGGTTAGAATGGTTATGGTATCTGCTATATTGACCAGTTCATTGGTTTCTGAAATGGCATAGTTTCCGCTTCCAATCACAGCTATGTTTTTGTTTCGATAGAAAAAACCATCACATACTGCACAATAGCTAACTCCTCTCCCTTCAAACTCTTCGATTCCTTTTATATTGGGTTTATTCTTTTTGTTGCCAGTAGCTAAAATGATACTTTTTGCTGAAAACATAGCTTTTTCTGTTTTAACTTCAAAACCATTTTCTATCATTTGTATATTGGTAACTTCTTGTTTCTTTACTTCTACTCCAATATTTTCCGCTTGTTTAATTCCTGTTTCATATAATTCTTTTCCATTAATCCCATTTTCAAATCCATAATAATTTTCAATTTTTTTTGTCTTTTCTAAAGCACCTTCTTCTTGATACAGAATTAAGGTTTTTAAATTCGCTCTTCCGTGTATATAAACTAGCTGATATTCCTGCTGGTCCTGCTCCAATTATAATCACATCATAAATCATTTAAAAAAAATCCCTTCTAAATTTAATAAAAATTTTTTCATCTCCATTCCTAATGCATAATCTACTAATTTATTATTACTTCCAATCACTCTGTGACATGGAATGATAATCGGAATGGGATTTCTATGGTTTGCCATTCCTACTGCTCTTGCTGCTTTTGGATTTCCTATTTTTTTAGCAATTTGTCCATAAGTTCTCACTTCTCCATAGGGAATTTCTTGTAGGGCTGTCCAAACTTCTTTCATAAATTTCGTACCTTTAGGATTTAAAGGCACAGTAAAAATTTTTCGTTTTCCTTCTAAATATTCTAGTAACTGCTTTTCCGTTTCTTTTAAAAGTGGTGTTTCTATTTGAACCATATCTCCTTCTATCTTTTTATTAATTTTAATTACCATAATTTTGCCATCTTCTTCTATAATGGCAATGTTTCCTATTTTAGTATTTGTATATTTTACATATTTCATACCAAATGGCTCCCTATGTTTTTTCAACATTATAACACTTGTTGTAAATTTCCGCAATTAATAATAAGAATATCTGTTGCTATTTGGCATAGAGCCATAAATTCCAGTCGTAGAAATGGTAATAAATTTAATAGAATAAATATCACAATATACTAAACTGTCATTTTCAAAGGAACGTAATAAAATGTAACTTGCTCCCACATCTTGTAAAATTCCTATTCGGTCTACTAAATTGTTAGTACCAATTAAAAATTCTACTCTCATTAGTTTTCCTATTTGTTCTCTTAAAAATGCTGGTGTGTAAATAGGATTGGTTAATATTTCTGGTGAGTTTTGATTAATCTCCACCTGTCTTGTTTCTCTTTTGTCTGTAATTTCTTCTGAATTTGCCATAAAAAATCCTCCTTCCTAATTATTAAAATTTCTTTGCGGTTTCCATCCAAGAGATAATTTATTTTTTTGCAACACTGCGTAAGCGATAATTAAGTATCTGAATATTTAGCAGTTGGTCGATAAAAGCAATGTTCTCCTAATCTAGTGTGCAAAGTACCAGATCCGTTACTTGGGAAGGTAGATGCACAACTTGGTCGAAAAGGATTCAAGTACCACAAACATTCTCCTATTTCATTTAATCGATTTCCTGCTAAAGCCCAATCAGCAATATTATAATGAACTTCTGTTGGTGTCATATTGTAAATGTTTTGCGGATTGTATTGGTTTCGTATTGTCTCTCTTGCACAGTCAAATTGTCCCTCTTGAAAGATAATGTTTCTAATGTTTCCTCCTTGTGAAACTCTAGCATATTCTCCATCTGATACATAAACTCGGTTCATCGTTACTGAGGCAACTGCCTTCATTCCATTGTCTCCTTCTCCACCTGCTTCGCATTGTACAATTCTTGCTAATAATTCTCGGTCTGAATATGCCATAAAAAATCACTCCTATCCTTAAATTATATTAAGAATAGAAGTAATTTGTTCCATTACAAGATTTCTTTTTATAAAATTTTATTTGCTTTTATAATAATCGTTAATATATTTCTCGACTAGTATAATCAATTCTTGAGCTGTTTTTATTTGCTGTTCTGTTTTTTCAAAAGATGGTTCATAATCATCGTCATAGTCGCTATCTTCTCTTATTCTTTGAGCTTGAGCTATTTTTCTTCCTATCATCTTTGGAAAAATCTCTTTATTTACATACTCTTTATTAAAATATGCTAAGACATCTTTGTGTCTTTTAAAATCTATTTCTTTGATTGCTAATACTGCTCTAATTGCATAAAAAATGGCATAATATGCTCTATTATTAGCACTCGTAAAATCTTTACCTTCTTTAAAAATCATTTCAGCAGTTTTTAGAGTTTCTTTCGCTTTATTCAATCAGTATCTTGAAAAACTTTCTATGTTTTCATTATCCATTCACTAAAACAACTCCTTCCTCTTGAATATTTTTATAAAAAGGCACAAAATTTACTCTTGCATTGTATTTCTCTATATTTTTTATGATTGGAGATAAAATAATACCTGTGTTCAATTCAATATCATAGGCTATGTCTGATATTTTGTCTCTGTAGTTTTCAATTTCTTCAAAGGATAAATCTGTTAAAATCATAATATCAACATCAGATTGTTTGTTATAATCTCCTCTTGCATAAGAGCCATATAATATGATTTTCTTTACTCTTGCTCCTAAAAGCTGTTGTATCTCTTTAACAAACTCCTGAATTTTCTCATTTACAATCTTAGGCATTTTTGTTTCCTCCAAACTTTATATTCATTCATATTATACTATTTTGTTGCCTCTTTTTCAATGCTATTTCAATATTTTATTGTCTAAATTGTTACTAGATAATGGTTTTTGCTAAAAAATGCTTTAATATCATATTTGTTTATAACTATTATAGCAATACTTAAAATAAAATCAATATTCATCATTTATATTTTCGATTATTTTTATTAGCGTTTTATCATCTGTTTTTGTCGTTTCATTTATTAGATTATCCCACTTATGTATTAATATTTGCAATGTTTCATTATCGGTTTTGGTTTGACCGAAAGATAATTTTTTTAAGTAAAAATCATTCTTTTCAATGGCTCTTGCTATTCTTCGCCATGAAATTACTTTTTTCTGATTCTCTAATTTAGTCTCAGCCGTTTCCGGAATATCTTGAAGATCGATTCCCATTTTCTCCTTATGCCACATGATAAATTTTTTTATTTTTTTATAATAATGCCACATTAAATCTTCGTTATAGATTCCTATACTTTCTAGTAAAAACACTGTATATTCTTGCCATGACATAAATTCTGGTTTACAAGATTTAATATTACCAAGTGCGGTTGTTTTACAATAAATATTTCCAAAATTTACACCGATTAACTCGATTTAATACTTTACTCCAAGTGTCATATTCTAATGCTTTGAATTGATCTAATCCGTTTTTTTGGTCATCTCCATATGGCTGACATAGTCTTTGTTCATAAATGCTTAATCCATTTTTATACATCAATTCATAAATATAGTTAAATTCCAAATCTAATTTACTTACTGCTCCCCAAATATCTTCCACTCGCCAATCATAAATAGGATAAAAATTATAGACATCGATAGGCTCTTCATGTATCTTTACTTTTGTTGTCCACTTGTAATTTTGATATGTTATTTTGTTATCTTGAAATGCTATTGTTCTAAATCGATTGATGCTTTCATCTGTTCTAATTCCGACTCCACAAGCAACTTTTGTTTTGTATTTCTTCTGATACCAATCGGCAAATTGTAGGATAAACTCTTCAAATTCTTCCCCTTTTCTAAACCATTCAAATGGGCAATTACTCATATTGATACTATCTTCTGGCATATCTCTTACCCATAAATGCTTACTTTCTTCTTCCCAACAAATCCATTTTGGTTGTAATACTGATACCGCATTTCTTAAAGCCATTGGAAGGGCTATATGATAAAAATCTCTAATTTGAGATAAGGTTTTTAAATAATAGATGTGTTCGATGGTTTTTTTATACTGTGCTTCAAAGTCAATATACAACACATCAAACTGTTTATTCATTCTTTTTGCTACCATATTGGCAAGCTGTACCATAACTGAACTATCTTTTCCACCACTAACACAAATATAAATATTTTCAAATTCATTAAAAATAATCTCTAATCTCTCTATTGCTGCGTCTAATACATTTTTTTCTAAATATTTCTTTGGCATTAATTTTTCCTCCCTTTTTATGTATTATAGCAAATATACCCCAAAAAATACACTGTCGTATAATGTCACTTTTAAGTTTTGATTTTTTCGCAAATTTTTCGGCTAGTGGGCATTTGCTATTAAAAAACATTACAGATTTTGGATAAGCTAAGCCTTCGCAGAAAATGTATTTGTATAAAATGAGCCTCTTTCACGTTCAAATACGAATTCCTATATTTAGAATAAATAATGAATGTGACCAAAATAAAATTAGAAATTCTTAGATTATTTTTTGGAAAGGGTTCATCTATTGAT
>CANOYI010000107.1 GCA_947571515.1 uncultured Clostridium sp.
AGATTTGAAAATTAGATTTAATTTTTTATTTCGAAATAACACTTATATATTACACTATTTTACAATATTTGTCAATCGTTTTTGCAAACTATAAAATTTTACCTTAATTTTATTTTTACATAGAAAGGATAACTTGTATTTATTTTTGAAAATGCAATAATATTGGGGCAGATAACTTTTAAAGTTTTCTACCCCAATATTATTTAATTGTATATGCTCTATTTTCTCTTATGGTTATTCCATTTACCACATAAGCAAATGTTATATTTGTTATTAATAATTTTCTGCTTTAATTTCAAAATATGCTTTTGGATGTGCACATACTGGACAAATTTCTGGTGCTTGTTTTCCAATTACGATATGTCCACAATTTCTACATTTCCAAATTCTATCCCCATCACGGCTGAATACTAATCCATTTTCTACGTTTTCTAATAATTTTTTATATCTTTCTTCATGCTCTTTTTCTATTTTTCCAACTTCTTCAAAAAGATAAGCAATCTTGTCAAATCCTTCTTCTTTTGCTTCTTTTGCCATTCTATCATACATGTCTGTCCATTCGTAGTTTTCTCCTTCTGCTGCTGCTTTTAAATTTTCTGTGGTTGATTTGATATCTCCACCTTGTAATAATTTGAACCAGATTTTTGCATGTGCCATCTCATTATCTGCTGTTTCTTGAAATATTGCAGCTATTTGCTCATATCCTTCTTTTTTAGCTTTGCTTGCAAAGTATGTGTATTTGTTTCTTGCTTGTGATTCTCCTGCAAATGCCTCCATTAGATTTTGTTCTGTCTTACTTCCTTTTAATTCCATTGTAATTCCTCCTTGTTTTTAATTTTTAAACTTATAGCACTTATATGCCTATATTCTTTAAGTGGTACCGATGGTGGGACTCGAACCCACATGGTTTCCCGCTGGATTTTGAATCCAGTGCGTCTACCAATTCCGCCACATCGGCATATACAAATTTAAACTTTTTTCTTTGGTTTTTCATTAATTTGTTCGTGTGCCAAATTTATGAAATAAATTTGTATACAATGTTTTTTATATATTAGAAAGTCTGTATGACTTTCCTAATATATAAAAATATGTACTAATATATATTAGCACATATTTTTTTCCTTGTCCAGATTTTTTTCAAATTTCAATGTTAAATATTTTCAGGCTATCTAGTTGTACCATTTAATTGTTTTTCTTTTTCTTCTATTTGCCTAAATTTTTCACATATTCTTTTTAAAAATTGTTCACTCTTTTCTCTTTTTTCTATATTTTTACTATTTATAAGTGCCATACTTTCTTTCAAATCGTCCACTAATACATCTATTTTATCTAATGTTTCTATTTCTTCTTTCATTTCTTGATTCATCTGTATTTCATTTTGGTGTAAACCCTTTAATTTTATATCTTTTGCATAGATATCTAGCATTTTTTCTTTTGTTTTTCGTTCCAATTCTTTTTGTAATTCTGTTGTTCGTTCAATTTGTGCTTCTACTATTACATTAGTTTCTTTTTTTGCTTCTAGTATTTTAATGGAACCAGTGGGGACGTAGCAACTTTTCAACTAAGAAAGTTTTATTAATTGTCCTGGATAAATCAAATTTGGATTTTGAATTTCATTTAAGTTGACTAGATACTGAACTGTTACACCATATCTTCTAGCAATTGCTAATAAAGTATCTCCGCTTTGTACTGTGTAATAATTATTTTGTATAACTGGATTTAAAGTAGTATTTGTACTTCCGTGTAATTCTTAGTTTTTCACCTGGATAAATTAAATTCGGATTTTGTATATTGTTCGTTTCTGCTATTTGACTAACACTAACACCATAGCTATTAGCTATTTGTGATAAGGTATTTCCTCTTTGTACCGTATAAGTAATGCTTCCTGTTCCTCTTGTTTCAGAACCCTGTACCGTTGAGTTAGTTACAATTCTTAAGGTTTCTCCTGGATAGATCAAATTTGGATTAGCCAAATTATTGATATCTACTAATTCTTGTACGGTTGTTCCATATTGGCTGGCAATTTCAGATAAGGTATCTCCTGCTTGAACCGTATAAAAAACACTTTCTGTGTTAATACTGTCATTTGGATTTGGCGTGTTTGGAATTTCACTTGTATCTGATAAAAAGATACTTTCTGTATATAAATCTCTATCTACACTTCCACTAATCCCTGGTACATTTCCACTATCTGTATACTGAATGCCTATCCATCTTTCCCAACTCGTTTCTACATCAGCTAAATCGTTGTAATTGCCATAATAAGCAAGCCATAATTCATAATTATTAGCAATATTTCTATTAAATCTATCTATAGCATTGGATAAATCACTATAGACTATTACTTCTTTATTGGTTAATCTTTTAACACTCTCTAAAAAAACTTGTGCTATGTTATTAGATTCTTCTATCCCTACACCACCAAAAATTTCATAATCCATTACTAGCTTACAATCTGGTTGTTTCCCTGCTATCACAGAAGCAAAAAATTGAGCCTCTTGCTCAGCTTCTCCGTGTATTGGTTGCTGTTAAAAAATGATAAAATCCTACCTTTAGACCATTGGCTTTGGCATTCTCATAATTAATATCAAAATAGGGGTCTTTGATATTACCCCCTTGACTTGATTTGATATATACTACTTCAATTCCACTTGCACGCACTTGACTATAATCTATGTATCCTTGCCAATCACTCACATCGATACCTTGATATTGCGGATTTGAACTTGGTGTTATGGCATATGTCATATTAATATTAGCAAAAAATATAAATGCTAAAATAATAAAACATACTAATATGGCTTTTCCTTTTCTCACAATAAAAAACCTCCCTTGCCTTACAATTTAATCCATTATATGCAAAAGAAGTCTTTTCGTTCTTTTCTTATTATTAATTTAGTAAATCTTTCTATATTAAAATAAGTGATGCACAGTTTGGGAGGACACTTTATACTTCATACTCAAAAACCGTAATCGTTTTTATTTTAATTGTTGAAAAATCCTCGTTATCCTTTTCAAAATCGACCATTTTAAAAGTAGACTTTCCTTTTAATTCCATATTCAAATTAGAAACATCCACTAAGATTTTAGTTGACAAATCCTGACCTACTGGCAAAGTCTTATTTTGGTTATCATAGAAAATACAATTCGTAAAACTGACAGCATTTGACCCTTGTTTTAAATGAATCTTATAAAAATTAATTTTAGATTCTTTTTGTTTCATTGCCTCTTTCATTTCCATCTCTGGATTGATATCAAAAACATTAATTTCATTCTCATCTAATAATGTATCTTGCATTGCCTTATACACAGGCAAATCCTCTGAAATAACAACTTTCTCTAATGCTGTTTTTACATTTTCTATCACTTTTTGTAAAGCTAGTTTATACTCCATTTGTTTGGTTGTTTTATTAATATCTAGGATAGCAAACTTATCTTTGGCTATCTCTCTATGCTTTTTATTATTAATTTTTGATACTTTAGATGAATCTTGTACCATACCTCCGAAAATATCAAATTCATCATTTTCTGTTAATGTTTTCTCTTCTATTGCTTCTTTTTTCAATTGATTCAAGCTAGCTGTTACCTCTTTGGGTACGACCTCTTTCTTTTTTAATTTGTTAATCATTTCTATCAGATTCGTAGAAGTAATATAAACACTGTCTGTTTCTTGTTTTGACAAAGCTTGTCGTTGTCTTTTATCCATTGTCTTTCCAAATTTTTCGATATCATCTTCATAATCAAAAAATTTGGTGATTCTTTTAATAATATTGACTTCCTCTTCTTCCCCTTCTGGTAAAGTCGCCATTTCATCTTTATTGCTATATTTCCAAAATTCAAATATACTCTTTTTATGGTTATCGATTTCTTCGATAAATAAAGTAGCATTTTTTATTTTTTTGTCCATATTCTTTTGTTTCAACTTTAGGCTATTAAGATCTAGCATGATATTTTTTAACGTATTCTCTAACTTTTCAAATTCTCTATATAAATCAATTAATTCTTCAATTGTATAATTGGCTTTTTTCGTTATTTCCTTATCATTGATTTCATTGTCTTCCTCTATTTTTTCCGATTTTACTTTTTTGTTTTGTACTTTTGTTTTTTCCTTCATTTCTCCATTATTTTTCTTCTTGCTATATTTGAAATAATATTTAAATTTACCAAAAAACGTTTTTTTACACTCTAAAAAAGTAGAAATTTGTTTTTCCTTAGCTAGATATTCTATTTCTTGTGCAGCAACTTCTGCTTTTAAGTTTTCTAGCTTTTTCTGATTAATCTTAATTAATTTTTCTGCCTTTTGACATCTACTTTCTCCTAATTGAAATTCATCATTAATCCATGGGGCAATACTACCATATTCTATCTTTCTATTTTCAACATAAAATTCAATTTCTCCTGATTTTCCAATCTGAGTTTTAAAGATAAAATAGTTTGGCAATTCGGTTTGTAAAATAAACATTGCCTTAATTAGCTTGTAAAATTGATTCGCTTTTTCTTTGCTATCTAATTTTATTTTATAAGGACTTTTAATTCTTTCATATACTTCTGTTTCGCCTACAATTTGTATGCTTAACTCATCATTTTTGTCATATACTTCATAGATTAATGGCCAATCTTTTGTAAAAAGCCATAAATAATTTTCCAAATCCTCAAATTCTGATTTTTTTAAGTACTCTCTGCTATAACCTACATTTCTTATAGGAACAAAGATTTTTCCCGTTCTTCTTTTTTCTAATTTCTTTTTTAGCAAATAGAAAAATGTTGAATAATCAGAATCTTCTGTTGGTACTAGCATAAAGTATTGGTCTGTATTTTCAGAATAATAAATTTGCCATAAATAATTGCCTTCAAATTTTACTTTGAAAGGTATTTTTTTATTAAGATTGGCTTGTTCTTCTTCAACTTTTTCAATATCTTCTATTTTAATTTTTTTTAACATATTTAAAAAAGTAGTATGCTTTAAGATATTCTCTTCCCTTTTGCTATCTAAATAATCTGGCAATGAACTCGCCTTTTTATATTTTTCTTCGATGGCATCTAATCGATTTGTTGGTGATAATAAAATTTGTATATCTTTAATTGGAATGTAACGATATTGTCTGTATTGCTTTTCATCATAAAATTTAGGAATTCGAAATTCTAATGGTTCAAATTTTTTAAGCCCTGCTGGTATTTTATCTAAATTTAATCCTAAATACTCTAGTTTTTCTTCTATACTCTCTGTTTTCTCTATTTTATCAGACAAGTTTTCCTCTCCTCTCATTTTATTATTTCATAAAAATTTCTAAATTCATATCCGTTTTCTCTTAAGCCAACTAATAATTTGTGGTAACGCTTCTGCTGTTGCTACTTTGGTTTCCGCATCATGCATCAAAATAACAACACTATTTCTATTTCCTACTGTTTCCTGTATTCTTGCCATTTCATATTCTACGGTTGGCTCTGTGGTTTCTGCATCTCCTGAAAGTGCATTCCAATCAATATGTACAATATCATTTTGTGCTAATAATTCTTTTGCTTGATTTTTAACCTCCACATATTTTCCACCTGGAAGTCCCCCTGGAAATCGGAATAAATGAGAATTGTATTGTGGTACACCAATCGCATTCTTCACTGCCTCATTGCATTGATTGAATTCATCCAATACCGCTTGTGGCGAAGAATAGATGGCTGAATAGGTATGGGAATAGCCATGATTTGCTAAATAATGTCCTTCTTCATAAATCCTTTTTGCCATTTCTGGCATCGCATTTACTCTAGAACCTAAAACAAAAAAAGTAGCTTTTATCTTTTCTTGTTTTAACGTATCTAAAATAGATGGTGTTACTGGAGATGGACCATCATCAAATGTTAAGAATGCTCTTTTTGTTTCTGAATGATAAATATTTTCTATATTATTTCTTCCGCTCTTGTGTTAATTTTGGTATTTTTTCTTGTTTCTTCTTTTCTATTTTAGCTTGTCTTTCTTGTTCTTGTTTTTGCAAAACGGCTACTTGTGTCTCATATTGTTCGTATATTTTATATTCATTCACTATTCTAATAGAATTCTTGGCTGTCATGATTAAACCAATTAAGATAAAAATTAATAATATTACGATAACTGTTGTGACTATTTCTTTTGTACTTATTTTCTTTGGTGCTATTGTCAAATATATGTTATAACCATAATCATCATTTTCATCTATTACCATTTTTTACATCCCTTTTTATTTCATTTTTCTATATTATACACCATAATTCGATTTTTTAGTAGTATATTTGCAAAAAAAATAAAACAATTTTGTGACAAGAGGGGCGTCCCTTTTTGTCACAAAATTCCCCACTGGTTCCGGGTTTTTTTGGGGACGTTTTAATTCTATCAATTTTTTTAGAACAAAAGAGGCATGATTGAAAAATTTTGACCTTTTAGATTACTCTTCATGCCTCGTCTTTGTTCGCTCGCCAATTTTACGAAGTAAAATCTAAGTGAAATGCTTTCTATTATAGGAAGTTCGGAGAACTTTCTTTTGAAAATAAAATCTAATTTATATGATAGGGACTTG
>CANOYI010000108.1 GCA_947571515.1 uncultured Clostridium sp.
GCAGGCAAAAATATATGAGGATCTCGGAGTGAAGGTACCAACCTCGTCATGTTAATGCGAGAATCCAGGATATAAAGGAATATCAAAATATGTATCTTTGATTACTTCTTGATACTCAAATGGGTTTATTATACGTAAATATCCATTTAAGATACTGCCACAACCATATTTTTTTAAAATCTCACTAATTTCCATAGGTAAAAAATTCGTAATTTTACTTATGGTTTCCTCATCAAATTTACATTCTCCCTTAAAATTTTCAAAAACTGACATTATATTACTTCCCATTCTTATGATAAGTTAGTTTTATATTTAATTTTTCAACCACCTCATCCCAATATCTCTGGTATGCAAGGTTATCCGGCGCAACTCCGCCATTCCCATACACCCTGCTCCCAAGCCCCGCAGACGTCCCCATCCCGGCCATCAGGCTCAGCACCAGCGTCAGGCCTCCCGGGCACCCCAGCGCCTGGCAGATTTCGCTCGTCCCATAGGATACCCCGGTGGAGATCGCGTCTATCGCCAGCATCTTCGCCCCCATCTTCAGCGACTCGCCAAGCGCGATCTTCCCGCCGCTCATCATAATCGAGCCCTGCCCTAAGGTAAACAGGCTCACCACCCCGCTTACCGCCTTCATCCCCCTCTCGAAGTCTGTCAGATCCTCCCCGGTTATCATGTCATACCCGGTACAGCATTCGATCAGCGGTTTATCTCCTATAATACATTGTTTTATAACATTTATAGAAATCTAGATTCTTTACTCACGGAATCTAGTTCTTTAAAATAAATCCCCCTACCTGTTTTTAAATATGCTCTAATATTATTGCTTTCATTACACTTTTATTCTTTTCTAAATTAATCAGCACCTCGCCGCTTCCATGATATATATGGGTATTCAATCCGAAAAAAAGCGCCAATGTCTGTGTTTGAAATCCAATAATATTACTTTTAATTGGTATATCAAAAATTGCTGCATAAACTTGTCGGTCAGTTTCTAGGATAAGATTCATATCTTTGTTAGAATAATTCAATGCATTCTCTCTTAATTCTATATATCTTTTTGAGATATTTTTTCATAAATTCCTTTATTCATTGTTGTTCTTCCATTAATTCCTTAATATCTTTTATTCGTTTATATTCCTTATTTTTCTTTCTATACAATTTTTCATTTTTAGTTATATAAAAATAAAAATCATTTTTCCGCAATACCTTCCTTAATAGACTCACTGCTGTTTGAACATTTTTCTTATTTGTCTCATTCTGAAAATGTTCTATTCCATATAAAGTACTCTTTGCACCTTCTTCATCAAAAATATCAATGACAAAAACATTTCGGTCACTTTCAAAAACAATAGTATAATGCAGTGGAATGTATTGATATTCTATTCTGAAATATCCCATATGATGAAAAGCTTCTTCTCGTTTCACCAAAATCATTTCTTCGCCAAAAACAAGTTTAAATTCATCAAGTATTTCCTCTACAACATCTGAATAACTCATTTTACCTAACCGCATGCCATATATTTCCTTCCTTAATAAAGCTGTAATCATTTTCTATAAGATAATTAATTTCTTGGGAATAATAAGACAAAACTGCATAATCTGCAATATATAAAGTACATAAAATTTTTGATATAAAATCCGGATTCAATATGGAAATTCGGGTTTAATATAGTATCCAACCATATTTTTTTCAAGTTTATCCCTTACTTCTTTAATATCAACCGCTTTTCCTTTGCAAATCAGATTCCCTTCTGTTTCAAGTACGTGTTGTGCCTCTATAAAATTTATTTTTTTATTTTCGAAATAGCTTTAAGTTGTTCTGCTCCCACTTGGATATTTCGGATACTAAACACATTATATGTTGTAGCATCTTCATATATTGGTTCGATAAAGCTAGTAATAACATTCCATTCACAATTAGTACAATACCACCCTTGAGTTGTCTTATCTCTCCTATACTCCATTTCCCCACCGCAAATCTCACAATTAATTCTATCCATAATGTCTCCTAGTATAAGCTTATATCCAAATTCTCGCCTAAAATATCTTCTGTAAAATTGCTTCATCCTCAGACAGTATTTTTTTCAGCTTAAAAATCTGCACCTTTGATAAAGATATTTTAAACGCTATTTGCCCTTTTACATATTTTCTGTTTAAAATAAAATTATATAAATTTTTTATAAACACATGCCACTTTGGTAAATTTTCATTCTCTAACCTATTTAGTAAATAGGATACACCATCCGCACTATAAAAAGCTAATAATGCGGTACTCAAATCACATCTATCATTATCAAGAATTATTTGGGGTATTTCAAAACCATCCCCGGTTATCATGTCATACCCGGTACAGCATTCGATCAGCGGCTTCACTGCCATAATATCCAGCACCGCCGAAATATCATCCTGTCGTTTTCCATCATCGCAAAGAATGCCCCGCTGGCGTATTGGCCGCCCTTCATATAAAACTGCATCAGACGGCTGATGTAGCCGCTTAAACTCTCCACAAACAGATCCTCTTTTCCTTCATGGTATTCTACGCAAAATTCCGAGAAAAACAGGGAGTAACGACTATTCTTAATTCATAAAAAATCTAGGGGAGTTAATAATCTATACAAAATGCTATCTCCCCCATTTTATAATTATTATTGCAATACTCCCTTATCCAAAACTATTTCTTCCTGATGCATATTGGCATATTCATTTATTTGTTCCTTCCATATCTTTATGAGTGCAGGAGTAATATTTTTTTTATTTCCATTGTTAATAAGTTTTTGTTTTCTTTCTTCAATTGTTTGTATGTGACCTATTTTTTCACTTTTACATTTGCTCATAAATGCTTCCAAATCTTCTGATAATTCTATATATTTATTGGGTCTGTCATGATAAAAAAAATATATTTTTCCCTTATTACTATTATTAATACCTATCATCACATAATCCCCAAAGACATTTGCAGCGATAGGCATAACGCCTTCTTGCATCCATTCATTAAAGTAATTATTTTTTTGGATTTTATCAAAATGATAATGCTCATCTGCATAGCCAAATCCATAAAAAGCTCTGATATCAGACGATATTTTTTTGATTTTAAATTTACTTTTCGGTGTTTCTCCACCATTATACTTTAATAAAAAGTTTCTGTAAACTTCCGGAAATATAAAATTGTATTTTTGTTCAAATAATTCAATTTCCTTAGCTATTCCTGTATTATCAAATTTAGATATTAGCATTTTATCTCCCCCTATATTGTCAAGTGATTTTCCTTAAAAAATTAAGGTTGAAACAACGGAACCTACACCGGCTAAAATATAGCCGGTGTGCCCAAAATAGCTTCCTTGCGTTTTCTATGATTCCCAATTCCCTTTTCTTAAGGGTTTCAATTATGCTCAGAATGGAACAGTACATCTGACGGCCGCTTTCTTTCTAGAAACCTCTCGCCATTTTCTGCCTGTTTTTTGCTTTTCGCATATCTCTTTCCGCTTCTAATACAAAAGTTCGCATTACTTGCAGAATGGCAACTTAGGTATACATATTCCCCTAAAAGTCAATTGACAATTTCTACATAATGGTGAATGCTCCCCATCTTTAAAATATTTCGTATTAAGAAACAATCCATTATAATGGCTGCCATCCGTTATTATATCATCTGCAGTTCTCTTTAACTCCTTCTGTTCCTTTCCTTATCTTCAATACTTCTTCATAATCCACTTTATTCAATTCTTCCTACCACCTGTGTTATAAGTGCTATGTGTACTTTCTCATTTACCTTTTCCAAATGATCAACATCTTTCTTCCCACCCATTGGTAATAAAGGAACAAAGCCAAAACACTCTTCATACTCTAACTGACCATATTTATTTATTGCTTCTTCATATAAAGGAATATCAAAATGCATTTTTTTAAATCCACTATCCTCCAAAAAACGTAAAAATAAAGAAATTTTCTTTCCTATAATACCACTTTCGTTTTCTTTATATTTTATAATCCCAATATAACCATTTTTTTTATAAATAATAATATCACCAAACGCAGTAGCCATAAAAGGCACAGAATTTTCAGCATCAAAATATGTATCTTTGATTACTTCTTGATACTCAAATGGGTTTATTATACGTAAATATCCATTTAAGATACTGCCACAACCATATTTTTTTAAAATCTCACTAATTTCCATAGGTAAAAAATTCGTAATTTTACTTATGGTTTCCTCATCAAATTTACATTCTCCCTTAAAATTTTCAAAAACTGACATTATATTACTTCCCATTCTTATGATAAGTTAGTTTTATATTTAATTTTTCAACCACCTCATCCCAATATCTCTGGTATGCAAGGTTATCCGGCGCAACTCCGCCATTCCCATACACCCTATTCCCAAGTCCCACAGACATCCCCATCCCGGCCACTAGGCTCAGCACCAATCGCCCTGTCACACTATCATTTAGGATAAATTATTTCTCATTTTACATAATCCACTAATGTGAATGTCATTGCCCTAACAGTACTGATGTTCCACTTGTTAATTTGATTCCAATTTGTAAATACTGGCAAATAAATAGTTCCTTTCACATCTTTTATATTGATTATATTTATTCTCGTATTTCGGGTCGACACTTTTATTCCAGAATTTATATTTAGAGTTCCTTGCATAGATACCGGAGACAATTCTTTCGTTTTTGCTAATACATCCAGTATTGTTTGTTTTAGCCCTTGCGCAGGGGATATATTATATAAATCTAATTTTTCTAATAATTCAGAATTCTCTATCGGAACATTCATACACACGACTAACTCCTTAACATGATTTATTTTCTAACAGAATCATTATTTCTTTATGAATCTCACTAAAACGATTATTGATTCTTTGACGCGTATTAAGATCATCTGACCATACATAAAACTCACTTAATCCACATTTTGGTGGAAACAATGATAAATATTCTGGTTTTATTTCAACTATTATTTTACTCCAATGTATTTGCGATGTGGTATTATTCAAATACAAAATTATTTTTTTAGGACTGGAACTGCATAATTATTATTATACGCTTTCACCTTAAAACCATTTCTCTCTCCTTTAATTGTTATAATATTATACAATTCTTGCATCAATTTAATCATATTTTCTATTTTATCTTTATTCAAACCATCCCACCTCTTTATTTTATTGCCCAACTATCTACAATTGATATATCTCTAATTTTCCACGGTTCAGATACAAATATCTGCTCTTTACCTCCTATAAAAATATCACCTTGATATCCTGCTGGTCCAATATATACCGTTGTTCCTTGAGGGAATTCAATAGCATAAACCGTATCAATGTAAGATGTCCCTGTTAAGGCACCTGTCTTAGGAGCAAAACTTCTCCATGAATTATTTAGATAATTAAAGTTTTATTTTTACGATTTAATCTGGGTTATATAAAATCTCTATACCAGTATTTGTGCTTCCCTACATTCTCCTACAATACAATCCAGCATCTCATCTACATTTTTTCCATTTCTTTCCAAATACCCATCTGTAAAGCAATAGAATTCGTTGTTCTCAGTCATTAATAATATCAAGTTTTCTCTACAGCAAACTCCAATTGGATATGCCGTTTCTAAAATATCATATTCCTCTAACACTGTCTCAAAATATCTACCATTTAAATTGCTTCCTATCGCCTCATTGGGAATGAAACGAACATCTTCATGCATATCTTTCTCCTCAAATATCAACCCTCCATATTTTCGCAAAAATCTTTTTACATTTATAGGTATATTTAAATCAATCTCTTTGTACTTTTCACTAAATATACTAATATCTATATCCCTACTTTCTTTCCACCCAGCATTCTTGAGACGCTTTTTTGTAATATTTTCCATTATACACACTCCTATTATCCTAATTATTAGGTATACGTATTCCTTTAAAAGTCACTTGACAATTTTTACATAATGGTGCATACTCCCCATTTTTAAAATATTTCGTATTAAGAAACAACTCATTTAGATTTGCTCCATTTTTCAAAGCATTATTTACTGAATATACTTCTGCACAATTATCAACACTCCATTTCTCAAAGCTATTTCTATCTGCATAAATATTTCCTTTTGTATGTGTTGCCAGATCTTTCGTATAATCAATACGTTCTTGCAGTATATCACATATTTCACTCCTTGATGGGTTAAATTTTTTTGCCCCATTATATCCATAATAAATATTGCCATTCCTCATGTCTACAGTTGCACTAACTTTAGCTGGTCTATATTGCCCTCCATTAGGTTTTGTTATTCCATTATTTCTAATATATTGGATATGAATATCCAATGCTTCGTTACTCAATTTATCTGCTACATTATACCAATATTCATCATACCTCTTTATTTCTTCAAAAGTCATCCGATTTCTCAAACTATCTATTGGGATTTCAATATCATCCGGCGTAGCTCCTCCCTTCCCATACACCCTGCTCCCAAGCCCCGCAGACGTCCCCATCCCGGCCATCAGGC
>CANOYI010000109.1 GCA_947571515.1 uncultured Clostridium sp.
TTAAATATTCATTCTCCATGCGAAGATGCTGAACTTCTTGTATTAAATCTTCTTCGACTTCTTTATTTAACTTTTTCTTTTTTGGTTTAGAACTCATTTTTCTTGATCTTCCACGTCGCTCTTGATAAAGTGCTTGTCGTGCTTCCTCATAATATATACGTTCCCATTTTATTGCTTGATCTTCACTTCCTAAATTAAAATGTACAGCTGTTTGTTTTGCTGATAAATGGTTTTTATGCATATATTCTATCACATTTTGCTTAAATTCTCCACTATATGATGATTTTAAATTTTTTATTAATCCTTTTGCACCATGCTCTTTATATTTACGTACCCACATTCTCACTGTTGTCCATGCTGGAATATTAAATTTCTTTGCTACAAATTCCCAACCATAATTATTATTAAGATAATAATTTACTACTTCTAATTTAAACTCTTTTGAATATTTACTCATTAAAATAAACCCTCCTTGTTAAACTTTTTGTCTAACATCTTGGGTTCAGTACATTTTAAAACTAAGAGGTTCTATTTTTTTAATTATTTTTTAGTAATACTGAAATCATAAGCATTTGCGTAATCGAATGTTGCACTAGTATTAAATTGAGTACTTTCTCCTGGCTCTAATGAACCAATAAAAGCAACTATCGTTATAATTTCATTTCCTTCTTTATCTACTATTTTGACATCAACAGGATAACCACCTTTGGTTGTACTTGATGTGTTTTTTACGGTTCCTAATAGTAATGTCACATTGTCTTTTTCTGTCAATTGGAAATTACTAATTTCCATTCCATCAATTGTTTTGGTTTCATGCAATTTGTCGCTAGTATTTAATCTGGTTCCATCATCTAATTGATTTACAAATTCTTCTTGAGGTTGTGGTGTATCTATTGTTTCTGTTACTTTATTTTCACCTTTTTTGTTATTTTTCAAAACAACTGCTACAATAATAACAATTATTGTAATAATAGCCAGAATAACAATGATCCTTTTTTCATTTTTTCCCATTTTACCTTTTTGCCCTTTTTTTTCCATGTTTCATCCTCCCTTTTTCTTTTGTTTTTAACCACTTCTTATGGTTATTATCTACTATTAAAAAAATATATACTTCTTTTATAGTTTATCGCTAAATATGATTTGTGTCAAGATAAAATAATATTTTTTTCAAAATAATATTTTGTCTTGACAAATTTATTTTATAATAGTATACTAGGTAACATCAAAGTGAGGATGTAATATATTATAATAAGGAGCAATAGCAAAATGAAAAGTAAAATGAATATAAAAAGCATTGTAATCATGTCAGCTGTAGGAATTATCAGTTTGTTTTTTATCAATATGAGTTTGGCAGCTAACACAGGGAAAATAAGTGTAGATACCGCAAACCTTAGGGAAACAGCAGATGAGAATGCTAAGATATTAGAATTACTTTCTATGAATCAAGAAGTAGAAGTAATAGAAAAAACAGGAGATTGGTATAAAGTAAAAACAAAAGGAATGACGGGATATTTAAGACAAGACCTAATTACTGTTAATGAAAAAGTAGAAGAAAATATTACAGATAATAATGAGATAGCAGAAAAACAACAAGAACCACAAGAAGCTACAGAGCCACAAGAGCCTACGGAACCACAACAAACAACGCAACCAGAACAAAAGGATGTACAGCTTGGAAAACAAAAAGTAGCAGTAGATACTAAATTAAAGATTGTACCAGTTATTAATGCAACTGATACGATTGAAATAAAAAAAGATGAAGAAGTAAATGTGATAGAAATTATAAATGGATGGGTATGTGTAGAAGCTCAAACAACAAAAGGTTGGATTCGTAAAGAAAAATTACAACAAGAAGAACCAAAATCAGGGCAAACAGTAGAAACAGCAACAGAACCAACGCAAGAGCAACCACAGGAAACACAACAGCCAGAGCAAGTGGCAGAACAAAAACCACAAGCAGTTAGTAAAACATTATATGTAAATTCAGCAACGGTTCGTGTTAGAAAAGAAGCAAGTACATCATCTGAAATTGTAACAAGTTTATCAGTTAATACAGCAGTAGAAGTAGTAGCCGAACAAGGTGGATGGAGTCAAGTAAAGGTAAATGGAAAAGAGGGATATATATCATCTTCGCTATTATCTACTACAAAACAAGAAACATCAAGAGGTGCAACTACACCAAGAAAAACTGATACCAATACAACGGAACAAAAACAATCAGAAAAGACAACAACTACACCAACAACAGCAACACCAAAACCGTCAGGCAAAGGAAATACAGTTGTAGCAACGGCTCAACAATATATTGGATGTAAATATGTTTATGGAGGTACAACACCTAGTGGATTTGATTGTTCAGGATTTACTTCTTATGTGTATAAATCACATGGTGTAAGTTTAAGTAGAACAGCAGCTGGTCAATATAGCAATGGTGTTGCCGTTAGTAGAAGTGATTTGCAACCAGGAGATTTAGTTATGTTTGGTAAATCAGGGATTACTCATGTTGCCATCTATGCTGGTGGAGGAAAAATTGTGCATGCAGCAAATTCTTCTAGGGGAGTTACAACAGATACTATTAATTCAGGATATTATAACAAAAATTATGTAGGGGCAAGAAGAGTTATGCCATAGCAATTAAAAAAGGAGGCTTATGAAACAAAGACCAATTTTAGTTGCAGTAATAGGATATATGATAGGTATATTATGGGGACTATACTTTGCATTTAGTATAGTCCTTTGTTATATCTTAATCTTAGCAACTTATTATATATTAAAAAAGTTTTTTAAATTTCAAAAAGAACGTCATTTTAAATTGTTATCATTCCATAGGTACAATAGGTATTTAAAATTGATCATTGATGCAAAAGTAGTTTTTATTTTCATGATTTTCTCTATTATTTCTAATGGTACTGTTTTATTTCAAAATGATAAATATGATAATTTCTATCAAGATAAACAAACTGTTAATATTACAGGTATTGTAGTAAGTCAAAAGATAGAAAAGCCGTATTATAATTTATATCAAATCAAGGTTTTAAATTCTAAAAGTTTTCATCTATATATTCAAGTAAGTAAAAAGAATAAAGAATTGGAATATGGTGATAAAATAAAATTACAAGGTGTATATCAGAAACCATCAAAGCAAAGAAATTATGGTGGATATGATGATAAGCAATACCTAAAGACGCTAAAAATAGCTGGAAGAGTGAAAGTTAGTCAAGTAGAAGTGATAGCCCAAAAACAACAAAATGTTATTTTGCAATATGCCAATACAATTAGCTTAAATGTTAAAGAAAAGATAGAAGCAATTTTTGAGGAAGAAAAGGCAAGTATTTTAAAAGGGTTACTATTAGGAGAAACAGGAGATATAGAAGAAGAGGTAAAAGAAAATTTTCAAATTGCTAATATTTCACATGTTTTGGCTATATCTGGTATGCATATTGGTTATCTAATACTAGGCCTTCAGGTATTGCTGAAAAATAAAATAGGGACGAAAAAGAGCAAAATAGTTACCATTATCATTTTAGTTTTTTATACGTTTATGACAGGCTTTTCTCCTTCGATTGTACGAGCTGTTGTGATGGGAATTATCACAATAGGGGGAGAACTTGTCAATCGAAAAAGTGATGTATGGAATTCAATTGCTATTTCTCTATTTGGTATTTTATTTTATAATCCATTTTTAATTTTAAATGTAGGTTTACAGTTATCTTATTTGGGAACCATAGGAATTATTTTATTTCAACCGACTATTTTAAAAATTTTGGAAATGAATTCATCAAAAAAGAAATTAAAATCGAATAAAAAATCGAAAGTGTTGGAAAAGGGAAAAGAGATAGTGGCTGTCAGTTTATCTGCTCAAATTATGATATTGCCTATCTTGTTGTATCATTTTAATATCTTTGGAATTTATTTTTTAATTACGAATTTACTAGTAAGTTTAGTAATTGGTCCAATTCTTATTATAGGATTTTTTTGCGTTATCTTATCTTTTGTTTTTATTTCGATGGCTAAATTATTGGCTATACCATTGGGACTGGGATTAGTGTTTTTAAATCTAATTAGTAAATTTAGTGAGTTACCATTTTCTAAAATTTATATTCCAACGCCAAGTTGTATTGTGATTAGTTTGTATCTTATGAGCATATTGATTGGAAATCAAATTTGTTATATTTATCAGTCTAATAATTTGACTTCAACGCAAAAGAGAGTTAAGAATATCATTGCTTTGTTCCACTATCAATTTCGTCAGAAGAAGAAAAAATATTTTATTGGTATGAATATTATTTTAATGATATTAGTTGCTATGCATTTGATGCCAAAAGACTTAAATATTTATTTTGTAGATGTAGGGCAAGGGGATTGTACTTTGATTGTGACACCTCAAAATAAGACTATTCTGATGGATGGAGGAGGGAGTTTGAAAGATAATTTTGATGTGGGGAAAAAGACATTGATACCTTATTTACTGGATAGAGGATTTACGAGTATTGATTATGTGTTTATTAGTCATTACGATATGGATCACGTTCGGACGGGTTGCTAATTGTTATGGAGGAATTAAAGGTAAAAAATGTGGTGATAGGTAAACAGTTTGAGACTTGCGAAAATTATGAAAAATTTATCAAGATTGTGAAAGAAAAAAAGATTAAAGTTATGGTGGTAGAAGCAGGACAAAAAATAAAGATAGAAAAAGAGTTGTATTTTGACGTAATATGGCCAAACTCTGAAAACAAAATTAGTGATAATGTATTGAATAATAATTCGTTGGTTTGTAAGTTAGTCTATCAAGATTTTTCTATGCTTTTTACGGGAGATATTGAAGAAATGGCAGAAAAGGAAATTCTAAAAAAATATAAAAAGAATTTAAATATATTTAAGTCCATAATCTTAAAAGTGGGACATCATCGGTTCGAAAACTTCTACTACGCAAGAATTTTTAGCTGTGGTAAAACCTGAAATTTCTTTGATTGGAGTAGGAAAAAATAATAATTTTGGTCATCCTAATGAAAATGTATTAAAGAGAATAGAGGAATCAGGCAGTAAAATTTACCGAACAGACGAAATGGGTGAGATAACTATTAATGTAACGAAAAGAGGAAGAATTAGAGTTGAGAAATTTTTAGGTTACTAGTCAGTCTTATTATTTGTTTTCTCACTAAAAAATATAAGAGTAGGCTGAACAAGTAACATTTTTAGAATAACAACTTAATTTTGCAATTAGAAATAGTTGTGAATAAATAAAATTGGTGTTAGAATAATAGAAGATTATTAAAAAATGAATTAAAGAAAGAAGGATGATAAAATATGATGATATATATAATAATAATTATAATATTAACAACTATTGTTATTGCATTAGGATTTGCTTTTACAGTCATTCAAGTAATAATAGCAAAAGAGAAAACAGAAGGTGTTATTGTAGATATCCACAAAAAAACATTTGTAAACAGAACACGTTTAGGTTATCAAGAAACCGAAGGATATGTATTGATGAGTTATATTAAATAAAAAAATAAAAATGCATAAATTTAACAAAACCAGTAAATACTACTGAAAAGTAGGAAAAAGGAGAGTTAGGTTTATGAATAAATTAATCATAACAATGATTGCCATTGTTGTAGTAATAGGAGCCATGTTCATGGCAGTAGCAATATTCACACCGAACCGTAATGACGATGCTCAGAAAATACAAACAGAGATAGCAGAAGAGGAAATTTTAGATGATTGTACCGATGAATATGAAGGAGCAGAATATGAAGATACTATAAAAGCTAATACACAAGAAGAAAAGACATCTCCAAATTGTTCTCTTACCACAAAAACATATTATCGAAAATGTGGACATACAAAAAGTGAGTATACTAATTTGCCATCCTCTTTCGTTAATCTAACAAAGGAAGAAATACAGGAAAAGTACCAAGAGTATGAAATAGAAAATTTTGCTACAAATGCTATCGTTTTATATCAAGAAAAAGAAGGAGATTGTGGAGAGCATTATATGGTAAAAGATAAAGACGGAATGGTTACAGTTTATCAGGTTTTGGAGGATGGTAGCGAGGAAGAGCTAGAAACGACAGGAATAACAACGGAGTATTTGCCAGAGACAGATAAAATTAATATGAAAAATGGTATTCAAGTGAATGGAAAACAAAATTTAAATCAATTGATTGAGGATTTCGAATAAAAACTTAGATTGCCATTGGGGATGGACCTTTTTGGCAATTTTTTTAATAATCAATAAAAGGTTATTATCATTTTTTATTTGCAACTCCCAACATCACACAGTCTGTAAATTCTTAACAGACTGTGTGATGTTGGTCCCCCCGAAATGTTGCTACATAAAAAATATAATAACCTTTTTAAAATATAATAATAAAATTAAAATTGCCAAAAAGGTCCGTCCCCAATGGCAATCTTTCTTATTGTATAGGAAAAATCAAAGATTTTTACCTATACAACAAAAATACATTCTAC
>CANOYI010000110.1 GCA_947571515.1 uncultured Clostridium sp.
GTAAAGAAGAAAGAAGACCAATTGGTCATACTTTCACAGATAAAGAAGGCGAATTTGTCTTTGGACCACTTTGTCCTGGTAAAGAATATGCTCTTCAAATCTGGGTAAACGATACAAAGAAAATGAAAATTTGTGCTAAATGTCATCATGAAGGAAAATGCTTAAAAGGCGACAAATGTGATAAATGTGATTGTTTCATCGAAGACTGCGACAAATGTGATAAATGCGAAAAAGAAGAATGCTTTGAAAAACCAGAATGTAAGTAATCAAAATAAAGTGTGACAAAAAGGGACGCCCCTCTTGTCACACTTTATTACATCATTCCTATTTTTTTAGCAAATTGTTTTCCTTTTTTCATTAGTTTTTTCTTATTCATCATATCAGATTCTGCATACATCATCACTAGTCCTGTTGTAATCAATCCACCAATCATAACACCTTTAACAAATTTCATTTCACTCACCTCCAACAGTCCCTATCTTAAATATTTTTTAGTTATATTTCTATTTTCTCTTTTTTTTGTTATTTTTATACTGTTTCCTATATAATTTAAAAATGGAATATATTTCATTTATTGCTATTATTGCTAAAAAAATACCAAAACATTTTCTTAAAATTCCCACATCAATATGAATTGATATATTCGCTCCTATAATAGCACCTAAAATTCCAAATATAGATATAAAAAGAGCTAATTTCATATCTATATTTTTGTTTTTTAAATTTACCATTATCGCTACAATAGAAGTTGGTATAAAAAAAATTAAATTAGTTGCTTGTGCCGTATGTTGCTCAATTCCCATTAAAAAGGAAAGAAGAAAAATTAAAATCGTTCCTCCTCCCATTCCTGTTCCACTTACAATTCCTGATACTAACCCTATTAATATTTCTGACATTTTTCCCCCTAAATATATGTCTAGCATCCGTTATAGGGTGCATTTTTATTTAATCTTATATTATCATTTTACAAGATACATAAATTAAGAAAACAGTAAAAGCTATTTTTAATACTTTTTCTGGTAATTTTTTTAATAACTTTGCACCGATATATCCACCTACTGCCCCTCCTATGGCGCATAATCCAGCTACTTTCCAATCTATGAAATTTCCTTTATAATAGAAAAAACTACTCGTTACTACCATTGGCAAAATGCAAAAAACAGAAGTTCCTCTCGCTTTTGTATCGTTTACATCTAACAAGTAAATAAAGGCAGGAACCAATATCATCCCTCCACCTGTTGAAAATAATCCACTTACTATCCCTGCTAACAGTCCAATTATCACTTTTTTAATCATAATAAAAACCCACTTTTTAGTAGGCTTTCCAATTTTTTATTAATTTATTCACTCTATGAACATATCTAAGCAAAATTTACGATATAAAGGAATACATTTTATATCATTTCTGGATTATAGTATTTGGTTCCTAGCATTTTATCTGGCAAGTATTGTTGTTCTACTTGATGACCTGGAAAATCGTGTGGATATAAATACCCTTCACTATATCCTAATTCTTTCATTTTTTCGATTGGTGCATTTCGTATATGCATTGGAATTTCCCCTGTATCTTTTGTCGCCACATCTTCTAATGCTTGGTTAATTCCTAAATAAGTCGCATTTGATTTTTTAGAGGTTGCCACATATACTGCTGCCTCTGATAATAAAATTCTTGCTTCTGGCATACCTATCATATGGATGGCTTGCATGGCTGAATTAGCCACAACTAATGCATTCGGATTTGCCATTCCTACGTCTTCTGAAGCACATATCACAATTCTCCTAGCTAAAAATAGTGGGTCTTCTCCTCCATTTAGTGCTCTTGCTAAATAAAATATGGTAGCATCAGGATCAGACCCCCTCATCGATTTAATAAAAGCACTTATATTGTCATAGTGTTGTTCTCCATTTTTGTCAAAAATGGCTTTTCTATTTTGGATACTGTTTTTAATTACTTCATCTGTTAGATGAATATAACCATCTTCTCCGCATCGGTGTTGTTAAAGTAGCAACTTCTAGTCCATTTAATGCAGTTCTTACATCTCCATTACTAATTGCTGCTATTTTCTTCAAAGTCTCATCTTCTATTTTGATATTGTATTCCCCTAATCCATCTTTTCTTTTTAATGCATTTTTTAGTACTTGATAAATATCTTCTTCTGTTAATGGATTTAATTTGATGACCATTGACCTTGAAATTAAAGCCTTATTTACTTCAAAATAAGGATTTTCTGTTGTTGCCCCAATTAAAATAACAGTTCCATTCTCTACAAAAGGAAGCAAGGCATCTTGTTGTAATTTGTTAAATCTATGAATTTCGTCAATAAATAAAATACTTTTGCCAGTAGGATTTAGCATGAAGTTTTTGGTTTCTTCGATTACCTTCTTGATATCTGCTACTCCTGCAGTTACAGCATTGATTTTATAAAATTTATATTTGGTGGTTTCGCTAATCACTCTTGCTAATGATGTTTTTCCACATCCTGGAGGTCCAAATAGAATGATACTAGATAATCGATCTGCTTTTATGGTTCGATATAAAATTTTATCTTTTCCTATAACATGTTCTTGTCCTACATATTCTTCTAATGTTTTTGGTCGTATTCGATAGGCTAGTGGTTCATTACTATTCATGTTTTCCTCCTTTATTCATTTCTTAAATTGCCAAAAAGGTCCGTCCCTTTTGGCAATTTATCGTTCCTTTTCTTGCTCTCTTTCTGCTAGAATTTTGGTTCCTTTAACTTTACTACTACCTTTGTATTCCTCATATAAGTAATATTTTTTATTACCATCTGAGTATTCGGTCATAAAAAATTCATTTGTTAGATATTGATCTGAAATGATTAATTTATCACCTTGTTTTTCATAATCACCATATGCAATCACGGCATTGCTTAAATCATATAATTGAGCCTCTAGTAGGCAATCAAATAGTTGTTCATCTTGTGTATTAAGAGCTCCATATTCAACACATTTTTCATATAACTTATGTTGGACTTCATATACTGTTTCAAAATTCCACTCTTTTGATGTTTGTTCTTTTCCATTATAATACTTAGATATTAAACATCTATTTCTATAATAATCCCATAATTGAATATAATTTAATGCCTCCTTTTTACTAGAAATATCTTCTATGTCTTTACTTACGCATTTAAGAGTTAATTCTTCTAATCCTTGTAGTTCAAGTTTTTTTGTAATGTCAGTTAATTCATCAAAATCTAAATTTTTATATTCTCCTCCTGTTTTTATGGTATCTAGCATTCTTTTGTAATTATTATTTGTCGCTAATATCTGTTGTATAAGCTTGTTAGACTTATCCCTTTCTTTCTCTATATATTCATTCTTTGTACTTATTTCTTCTAGTATTCTATCTATTTTCTCTTGTGTTACTTCTCCTGAATAAGTGGTAGACCAAAGAGACAAATTTGTTATATGTTGGTATAATTCCAAACCTGTTCCTTTTCCATATTTTTCGTCTAATTGGTCTGATAAAAAAGAAATTAAATCTATATCATGCTTTTTTATATATTCGTTCATCTCTTTTTCTCCAATTAAATATGACAATTTATTATATATAATTGTCTCTAATTTATATCCACTTGCCGAAATATCTTCTATCTGTTTAAGGTTAAAATCTCTTATATATTCCATCCTCTGATTAGCATTACCTTCATTAAGCATTTTTGTAATATCAGAATAGGAACAAATTATGTCAGAACTACGTGATTGCTGATGCACATGTGCTGTTTCGTGCATTAGCATATAAGGCTTTATATCACTTCTATTTGCAATTATTATAATATTTTCAGGAATTGTACCTAACTTATTTTTTACTTGTGTTTTTACATATGCTCCCGAAACTGTTGGATTCTCTTGAAAGTATAAAGTATATTGATTTTCATCATCCATATTGGTATATACTATATCATCTACGCTTAAAATTGCATCTATAAAATCATTTTTATATTCTTCTTTTGTTAATGCCAAAGTTCCCCTTTTACTTGCATTCATATTAAAATTTTCATCTATTTTATCCAACGTTTCTATCAAAGTTTTTCTTATCTTATCTTCATAACCTATATCTTTTGAATACTCTTCACCGTCTATTTTCAATTACCTTATCAATTATTCCTTCACTCGTTATTTTCTTTATAGATTTTATAAAACGATTTCTTTTTTCTCTATCAATATTAGATTCCATTTTAATATTTTTATCTATTTCTCCATGCTTAACGTTGTATGCATAACTGCTAACTAGTCCAATAGAGGTAAGAAAAACAAACATAAGTCTTCTTATTTTTGATTTTATTCCTATTTTTGGTTCTTCTGGTAATTTTTCATTCTCTTCTTCTTTCAATTTTATCTCCTTTTTGTTGTAATGATTTTAGTCTTATTCCATAGACTATTGGTTCATTACTATTTCCTCTTTTTTATCCATTTTTCTTCAACCTTATTTTTTTCCTTTCGGCAATTTATTTTCCTAATAGATTTAATCCCTTTTTAATTAATTCTTCTGTTGATAATTCATTTTTATCTAATTTAGCAAATACTTTTTCAATTTCTTTTTTGTTATATCCTAACACTTGAAGAGCTGCCATAGCTTCTGCTACTTTGTTATTATTTTCAATGGCTACTTGCAATTTATCTTCTGTTTCTGTTTTTGTCTTTGGCTTACTATTTACTTGTGCATTGATTTTCTCAATTTGCTGTTCTTTTGTTATTTTATCTTTTAATTCCAAAATAATTCTTTGTGCTGATTTTGCTCCGATGCCTGGTATTTGTGTAAGTGTTTTTACATCTTCTGAAATAACAGCTAGTGCAAATTCAGATGGTTCACATACCGCCAACATCGTTAGTGCTGTTTTAGCTCCTACACCACTTACACTAATTAATAATTCAAACATTTTTAGTTCCTCTAGTGTGTTGAAACCAAAAATACTGATATCATCTTCTCTTACTTTATAATAAGTGTGTACTTTTACTGTTTCTCCTATGTTTCCTACTTTTTCAATTCCTACCTCTGACATAAATATTTTGTAACCTAATCCTCCTACGTCAATTACAATATATTCTGTCATTTTCATTTCTATGGTTCCTTTAATATATGCTAACATTTTTCTTTTCCTTCCTAATCTAAAATTTATGTATCATACAAATAAGTTGCTTCTAAATCTGCTTCATGTGTTAATAAAGCAATTGGATATTTCGTATAGCTACTTCCGATTGCATTATAATTTTCTTTCGGTTCTGTATATCCCATATGCCAACGAATAGAATATTTTTCTTCTGGTGTTAATTTGATATATTCTGTTATCATCATCACTGACTTTTCTCCATGTCCATATGGTATGGTATCATCTATTGTATAATATGGTACTTTTTCCCATACTCCTAATGCATTTTTAGCATTTCTATAATCCACTTTATAGAAATTTGTTTTACAAATATCATGTAATAAACCAATTATGATGATAGATTCCTCTGGTATATCAATTGGCATAATGCAATTTTGCACTTTGTGTTTTAAAATTTCATATACTTTTAAACTGTGCTCTACTAATCCGCCTTCATGGTCTCCATGAAATCTTGTACTAGCTGGTGCCATAAAGAAGTCTGACTTTTCTAAAAAGCTGATTAGTTCTTCTATTCCTTCTCTTTTTACTGTTTTTAATAATTCTAAAAATTGTTCTTTCATTTTTACTTTAATTCCTTCCTCAAAATATAAATTTATTTAAAAAATAACTAAAAATTTTAATTGTTTTTCAACATTTTCTTCTTTTCCATTTTTTCCTGTGTTTATTATATAAATATATATAATAAAAGTCAAGAGTTTTTTACGAATTTTTGTTCTTGATTGTTGGCTTTTTGTTTCTAATACATGTCCATGTTTATTTTATAAAACGAAAAAAACTATATAATTTTGTCTTATATAGTTCTTTTCGTTTATTTTCTATCTTATACTACATTAGGCTTTATCAAAATCCACAATTCATGGTGTAATATGTGTAGGATACCTTAGATGTACAACTTCCTGATGAAGGATAATTTCCTCCATGGGTAGGACATGTATAACAAGTTACAGATTGAGTACATTTTCCAGAAGAAGAATAGGTTTCTGAATGTATAGGACATGTATAAGATGTAGAAGTACATGGATAAGTAATTTCTTCGAAATATTGACTATCTTCAAGGTGTAGCTCGTTTATCGAACCAGCACCACAAGTATCGCAAATATAGACCACATTCACGACCCATATACCGTTTGACTCAAAAGGTGTACCTTGCGAGTTATATCTTAATCTTCCCTGGCAGTTCTTTTTAATTAAATCATTACCACAAGTCCTTGACACCAAATTAAACGTCATTCCACAATCCCTTGTCCCTGTATGTGACTGTCCATAGCAACCACCACCAG
>CANOYI010000111.1 GCA_947571515.1 uncultured Clostridium sp.
CGACAAAAGGAGAAGGTAATAAATAAAAAGAATGAAGATGGTTATTTATTTGGCATTTATGTATATGGCAAGGAAGCAGAAATTTCAATGGAAGTATATAGAAAAATTGGAGAAGCTATGATTTTAAAAAGTTCAGGAGATAGAAATGTAATGCAGGAAAACTATAAAAAAATAGCTTATTTAGAAGAAGAAGTAAAAAGTATACAAGGGAAATTTTCTCCTGAATCATTAGGAGCTACTATTATGGATTTTATGAAAGGTAGAGATATTGAAGAATATATAAAAGAGTATAGAAACAAGGATTTAGCATTAATAGATGAGATTGTTAATAACTATTCTGATACAGAATTAAAAGATAAAGAGGAAATTTTAGCTTATTTACGTGCAAGAGTTGCTAGTTTAGGGCAAGTATCCTATAAGGGCGATGATAATGATACAAAATCATTAAGGTATTTTATTGAAAATACTGACTTTAAACATCCAGATGATACACAAACAAAGAATTTTCTATTATTAGTAGCTAGATCAGAAGAAAAAAATCTTGAGCAACAATATGGTCCACTCATAGAAGAGTATAAAAAGAATTTATCCTTTAAAGAACGATTACAACAGGATACAGTGGTAGCAAATAGAAAACACAATCAACTAGAAGGTGAAGTAATAGAACCAGCAGCCTTTAAAAGAGAGGAACCAGACGAAGGAGAAAGAATTGCTTAATAAAGTATTTCTATTACAATTAAAACTCACAATCATAAAAAGAATGTGAGTTTTTTTTGCTTGCTTTTTCTTTGTAGTTATAGTAGAATAAAATAACAAAAAACAAGGAGGACAGCCATGAAAGATTCTTGGAAAGAGCCAACACAGAAAAAAATCAATAAAAAGAAAATTTTGACTAGTGTTATGATAGTGATAATGGTAGTTTCTATCCTTTCCCTTGTAATTGTTTATAGTAATGACAAAATGGTTAGAGAATGGATTGATAAAAAGATTTTACAAAAAGAAGTTGTGCAAGATAATGTGACTACCATAGAATTGACAGAAGGTCAAAATACAAACATACATGCTTTTAATAAATATATAGGAATTTTAAATAAAAACAAATTTAGTATTTATGGTAATACAGGCAATGAAGAAAAAACACTAGAAGTGGAAGTGTCCAACCCAATTTTTGATTCAGCCAATCGATTTTTAGTTATGGCTGAACAAAAGGGGAAAAAGATATATTTGATTACAGATAAAGATATAACATGGGAAGCAGATGTAGAGGGAAATATTTCACAAGTGCATGTTAATAAAAATGGATATGTAGCAGTAGTCATAACAGATACTAGTTATAAAACAGTAATTGCCATGTATAATCCAGAAGGAAAAGAAATGTTTAAAACATATTTGTCCTCTACAAGAACAGCAGATGTGGCTATTTCTAATGACAATAAATATCTAGCCATTGCAGAAGTAGATACATCAGGAACGATTATACAATCTAATATAAAAGTAATTTCAATTGAAAAAGCGAGTTCAGATCCAACAAATTCATTAGACAGTACATACCAAGGCGAAACTGACAAGTTAATTACTAACATCGAGTATCAAAACAAAGATAAATTAGTATGTATGTATACAGATAGCATTCATATGATAGAAAATAATCAAGATACGACGCTTATGAATCATGAAAATAAAAAGATGATTTTCCAATCGATAGAGTTAACAAATCATGCAGTTGAAATTGAGGAAAAATCTTCTGGATTATTTACGGCAGATTCTATCATTAATATTATAAATACAGAAAGTAAAACTACAAAAGAATATACAGTAGACGCTATTACAAAGGAAATGTTTACGTATGGTAATATTATTGCTTTAAATTTAGGAACAGAAATAGAATTTATTAACACAGAAGGCTGGTTAGTGAAACGCTATATTGCTAAGCAAGAGATTACACATATTGTAGTATCTGATGATATAGCAGGAATTATATATAGAGATAAGGTTGAAATTATAAATTTATAGGGGGATAAAGTAGAAATGGTAGTAGATTTAATCATAATAGCGATCGTTGCATTGTCAACATTTTTAGCCTATCAGAAAGGATTAGTGAATTTAGCCATTGGATTGTGTGCTTTTGTGGTTTCCATTGTGATAACAGTTATTTTATATCAACCAATTTCTAATTTGGTTATCAATGTTACTAGTATAGATGAAATGATAGAAGATACCATCTATAAAAAAGCAAATGATATAATGGAAAAAGAGGAAAAGGAAGAAGATTTAACCAATAGCATGATAGAAATGGCTAAAAATGAAATGTTACCGCAAACAGCAAGGAATATGGCTGTTAATATTGTAACAGGAGCTGTTATTATTGTTCTGTTTGTAGGTGTAAAAATTGCATTGAGATTTGTGAGTGCATTTGCCAATGCTGTTGCCAAATTACCAATTGTAGATCAAGTAAATAAGGCAGGTGGTCTAGTTTATGGCATTTTAAGAGGTGTTTTAATAATATATGTTATATTATTAATCGTTAATATACCAACACAAATTAACCCTAATAATGCCATCAATGAAAATATATATCAATCTTATTTGGGAAAAACGATGTATGAAAACAATATTTTAAATGTATTTTTTTAAAATATTATTGGTAGATGGGTTGTTTTTTAATAGCAAATTTGCTATACTAGTAGCATGAAAAATTAGGAGTGAATCATTTTGGGAAATAAACAAATGAACAAGAAAAATACAAAAAACAACAAAAAGAAGAAAAAAAAGAAGATAGGGAAGAAAATATTACTGTTATTCTTATTCATTCTATTAATAGCAGGAGGCGTATTTGCTTATAAAGTACACTTAAATGGTGGAGGAATGTCAGGAATGTTAGCAACTATGGTAGGACATGATGAAAATACAAAAAAGAATTTAGGAGAGTTTAAAGTTCTCCTATTAGGTATTAGTACAGACCAAGAGAACGTCGACCTGACAGATACCATTATGGTAGCATCTTATAATCCTAATACACAGAAGGCTACTTTGCTATCCATTCCTAGAGATACTTATACAGGGAAAAATCCAGCTAAGGCAACAGCTTATGAAAAGATAAATGCATTATACAACAGAAAACATAGACCAGATGAAACTTTAGAAGCAGTCAATGAAATAACAGGATTAAATATCGAATATTATGTGGTAATAAAAACCGAAGCGTTAATTAAGTTAGTAGATGTAATAGGTGGCGTTACTTTTAATGTTCCAATCGATATGGAATATGATGATCCAACACAGGATTTACATATTCGTTTGGAAGCAGGAGAACAAGTATTAGATGGAAATAAAGCAGAATATCTAGTTCGTTTTAGACATAATAATGATGGGACTTCTTATCCAGAGGAGTATGGAGATAATGACTTAGGAAGGATGAGAACACAAAGAGAGTTTATTATGCAAGTAGTTAAACAAACAGCACAGCCAGGAAATATATTTAAACTAGGTTCTATTTTAGATGTAGCAAAGGAAAATGTGTTTACTAATATAGATTTTAATGTAGCAAAAGATTATATACCATATATAGTAGAATTTAGTACGGAAAATCTATTAACAGATATGCTTCCAGGAACAACACCAGATTGGAATAAAACAAATGGTGTAAGTGTGTTTGTTTATGATAAATATGAAACAAATAAATTAATACAAGAGCTATTCCATAATAGAGATATTGAAGAAAACGATGAGAATGAAAATATGACAGAAGAAAATACAACAAGTAATCAAACAACAACCAATAGAGCGAATAAATCTGATATTGTATTAGAAGTTTTAAATGGTAGTGGTGACAGTGACAATTTACAAAAAGTAGTAAATCAATTAAAAGGAGCAGGTTATAAGATTACTAGAACAGGAAATACAAATACAACCTCAAAGACTACTATTATTAATAAAAAAGATGTGAGAGAGACATTATTAAAAAATATGAAGGATGTTATCGGCATTGGCACGATTGAAACAAGTGAATCAACGTCGAGTAAGGTACATGTAACGATTATTATCGGAAAGGATTACTAATACAAAAATAAATTAATTTAAGTATAATATATTAATTTTTACACCTTGTTTGTCTTGTATAGAAAGTCCTCCTATTAGGAGAACTTTCTTACAATAGAATAAACTTTTATATAAATTTTTTCTTTTTCTTATAAAAAAATATTTTTATCATTAAAATTAAAATTAAAATCCCAATTCCAATTTCTGCAATGTAATTTAATAATTTAGATTTTTCAACACAATGAGAGGCGATTAAATCTGATTTATATTCGACTCCATCAATAGTATAGGAAATGCTACCTAAAGGATCACCTTGTTCAATTGGTGCTTTCATATTTTCTTTTACATTTATTTTAAAAGGAAGATCTTCTTCTAATACAGTATTTGCTAATAAAGTACGAATCGTGCTATTAGCTAATAGGTCTAAATTTTTAGTATCTTTTGTACCATTGGATATTTCTATTTGGGTAACAATATCATTTGCATTTAATATCGTTTTAACAGAATAATTATCATAGCCATATTGATATAAATTTCTTGTTTCAGAAAATCTAGTAGATACGCCATTTACAGTTTTACCACCTAAAACAACACATATTAATTCTAAATCATCTTTGTAACTGCAGGAAACTAAACAATCTCCTGCTTGACTTGTATAACCAGTTTTACCAGAAGTTAAATAGGGATAATAGTTTCTGTTATTTGGTATGATTAGTTCGTTGGTTGAATTATATTTTCTAGTATCGTATTTGTTAGTGGCTGGGATAGCACAGGAAGCACTGCCTGCCAATTTTCTAAAGTCTTCATTTTTAATACAATATTTCATGATGATAGCTAGATCTTGAGCTGTTGTATAGTGATTATTATGATGCATTCCAAAAGTGTTAGTAAAATGTGTGTGTGATAAGCCAAGTTCATTCATTTTTGTATTCATCATAGAAACAAAACTTTCAACAGAACCACCTACATATTCTGCCAATACATTAGCAGCATCGTTAGCAGAATGAACTAATAGAAGTTGTAATAATTGTTCTACTGTTAATGTCTCTCCTATTTGAAGAGAAGCAGAGGAATAGCCTTCTGGTATTGACATGGTAGCATCATAACTAACAGTTACAACTTCATCTAAATTACAGTTTTCTAATGTAAGGATGGCAGTTACAATTTTGGTAGTGCTAGCAGGATACATTTTTTCATTTTCGTTTTTGGCGTATAAAATTTTTCCAGATTTATTGTCCATTAGAATAGCAGCCTGCGAAATTATGTCTGGTTTTTCGGAATTAGCAAAAACAGAAGAAGTATTCCATAGAATAAATATTGCTATTAATACTATTGTTAATTTTTTTAATTTTAATTTCATTTTTTATTTCTCCTAATTAAACTATGTCTATCATATCCTATTTTTTTAAAATTTTCAATCATATGGTTCAAGTTTTGACTTTTTGCAAGTGAGGGTTGTAATAAGTCAAAACTTGAATATTAGGGAGGTTTTTATATGTATAATTTGGATAAAAAACAAAAAATTATATTAGGAATATTAGTAGTCATTGTAGTAGGCTTTGTTTGCTATTATGTATATGCAAAAGAAGATAATACGAATTTATCAGTAGAGGATAATTTAGAGGTACACGATGAGAAAGTACAAGAGGAAGAAGACTACAGCGATGATTTTATTTTAGTACATGTGTCTGGTGCGGTCAATCAAGAAGGTGTAGTAGAGCTAAAGGCTAATAGTAGAATTTCAGATGCTATTGATAAAGCACGGAGGGGTGAGAGAAGATGCTTATATAGATGATATTAATTTGGCTTATCGATTAGAGGATGGTATGAAAATACATATTCCAACCAAACAAGAAAAAGAGAAGGAAAATGTGACAGATACAGCAAAAACAAGAGATGGGACAGAAAGCTATGTGACAACTTCAAGCGGAACAGCAGTTAATAATGAGGAAAAGTCAGAGAATGCATCCAAAGAGACATCACAAAATACGAAAAATTCTAAAATTAATATTAATACGGCTACACAAACTCAATTAGAGACTTTGCCGGGAATTGGTCCTTCTACAGCCACCAAAATTCTTACTTATCGAAAGGAAAAGGGAAAGTTTTCGAAGATTGAGGATATTAAAGAGGTTAGTGGAATTGGAAATGCTAAGTTTGAAAAGGTTAAAGACTATATTACGGTAAAATAAACTTTTTTAAGTTTCAACTTTTTGCAATTTTCTCGGCTAGGTGGCATTTGCTATTAAAAAGCATTACAGATTTTGGATAAGCTAAGCTTTCGTAGAA
>CANOYI010000112.1 GCA_947571515.1 uncultured Clostridium sp.
TAATGAAAGGATAACAGATACGGTAACTAAAACAACTGGAAGTGTTCCAACCTTGACAGAAGCTAATATTAAATTATTACCAGACAACTCCTCACTAACCAAAGAAGATGTATTGGTAACAGTAGAAAACCCTCAAGAATCTGAGTTTAAAGTACTATATTCAACTACGAATCCAGAAGATCCAAGTAGTTGGAAAGAATATACTCCTCCAATAACAATGACAGAAAACGGAGTTATTTATGCTAAATTAGTGGATTCATCTGGAAATACTGGTGGCTACGCAACCTTAAATATAACCAATATTGATAAATTACCACCAATACAAAATACTAGTACTGTTGTTACTGCAAAAACTAATACTACGATAACAATTACAGCCAATTATAAAGACCAACCAGCAACAGCTACTAATGCTTGTAGTGGAATGGCAGGATATCAATTCTGGATAGCTAGCACAGGAACTTGGAGTAATTTACAAACAAGTGGACAATATAAGTTTACTGGATTGTCACCAAATACAGATCACCAAATAAAAGTAAGAGCAATCGATAAAGTAGGAAATATAACAGAAGAAACGTTAATGGTAAAAACTTTCTTACAAGCACCTACTTTGACATTATCTTCATACAGCGGAAAAGTTCTTTCTGGAAATTCAGTAAATGTAACTGTAAATGGAGAAAATTATGGAACTTTGAGTTGCTCGACCGCTAATGGAAATATAGCAACAGCGACTTTAAGCGGAAATACTTTAACGGTAAATGGTGTTAGCACAGCAAATGGAACCCAAAGCACAACGATTACGGTGACAGGAAGTAATGGTGTGAGTGCAACTTATACGATAGAATCACATAAACATTATGGAAGTTCAACATCAGGTGGTGGATGTTATATAGCACAAACAGGATATAATGCTTGTACTGGAACTAGAAATGCTGTAACTTGTGGTGGCAGTAAAACTGGTATAGCTTGTGGAAAAACTTTGACTGCTACTCATACATATTGTGGGGGACAATTGAGAGCTACTATGGCTACTATGGGTACTATCCGCGGAGATTATTCCGTAGGTGAGTATGTTTTTATGGGTTCACGTTGCCTTAATCCTAACTGTACGGATCCTGCTTGCAACATAATTGAAGGAGGACCGTTTTACAACTGGGAATCTGAGAAAGCTTGGTATCTTGCTATGGATGGTACTCTTGTATCTGGACAAACTTGTAAAGCTATAAAAGAAACTAGTTATAAATGTGAAACTTGTGGAGTATCATATAGTTCTCCTGGAACTTGTACAAAAATTACTTCTTATAAATGTAATAGTTGTCAACAAGTAAGTTCATCATCAGGAAGTTGTACAAATATCTTAAGGTATGAATGCAATAAATGTCATCAACAAGGTTCAGCAGGAGCCTGCACAAATAGAATACCATATACATATTACACTATGAACTGTGGCTTCCCAGAAAATTGAATTAAAAAAGAGGCTAGAATAGAAAAAATTATGTAAGTAAAAAACTTTCCTTGATATAATAAAATATCAAGGAAAGTTTTTTATATCTTGTAGATTCTTTTTTAGATAATAAACCCTTTTTGTCAGTTAATTATTTTATTCAATTATTTCTAAATTAGCAAACTTCGCCATTAATCTCTTATGTCCTGCTTTGTCAAAATTGATATCAACCTTTAAATCTTCTCCTTCCGGTTCTACTAAACGAATCGTGCCTTCTCCAAACTTTTTATGAAACACCCTTATGCCTGCCTGATATTGTGTTAAATCAACGGCTTTTTTATTAGTTTCTCTTTTCCCTAAATTATTCAAAAAGTTTTCTGCTGTTCGGAATGCAAAATTGCTGTTACTTTTAGCTACCATGACTGGTTCTTTTTCATTTACTTTGTAAGTTTTTATACTGCTATTGTTTTTGCTTCCATAGCTCCAAGTATAAGGAGAATCCTTAAACATTTCTTCTTTATTAGAGGTTTGACCAAATGCTTCTTCATATCCTTCTAATAATTCTTCAGGAATCTCTTGTAAAAACCTTGAAATTGGATTATAACTTGTTGAACCAAATACTGTTCTTTGTTTACTACAAGTTAAAAATAAATTTTCCTTCGCCCTTGTAATTCCTACATAACATAGCCTTCTTTCCTCTTCCAATTCCTTTGGTTCCATCATAGATTGATGCCCAGGAAAAATCCCTTCTTCCATTCCGACTAGGAATACTACTGGAAATTCAAGTCCTTTGGCACTATGAAGAGTCATCAAAGTAACTGTTTCCTCCTCTTCTTCCATATTATCTAAATCACTTGATAAGGTAATTCCCTCCAAAAATTCGCTTAAAGAATTTTCTGCAAATTCTTCTTCAAATTCGATGGCAACTGTTAAAAATTCATCTAAGTTGGCTATTCTGTTTTCCGCTTCTATAGTATTTTCTTGTTCCAACGATTTCGTATAACCAGATTTTTTTAAGGTCAATTTAATTAATTCTGAAATTGTTAGCTCATCTTTTTTGTTTTTTAATTCTTCCATAATGTTAACAAATTCCCTAGAATTTAAGTATACCCTGTTCAATCCATATTCATCTGCTTTTGTAATCACTTCATACATGGAAACTTCGTTGGTAATGGCCAATTGCTCTATTTTATCTAAGCTTGTCTTACCAATTCCTCTTTTGGGCTCATTGATAATTCTCTTTAAACTTAAATTATCGTTACTATTTTGTATTAGTCTCAAATAGGCAATAATATCTTTAATTTCTTTTCTCTCATAGAATTTCAATCCACCAATGATTTTATAAGGAATATTTTCTCTTCTAAAAATATCTTCGATTGCTCTGGATTGTGTATTCATTCTATATAATACTGTAAAATCAGAATATTTATAATATTCTTCTCTTTTTAAATGTTCCATTTGTTCTACAATATAAGCACCTTCATCATATTCATTGTCTGCTTGGTATACATGTGGCAAATTTCCTTCGTCATTTTGTGTCCAAAGTTCTTTTTTATATTTAACTTCGTTATTTTTAATAACACTATTGGCAGCTTTTAAAATGTTTTGTGTACAACGATAGTTTTGTTCTAATTTTATGATTTTGGTTCCTGGGAAGTCTCTTTCAAAGTTTAATATATTTGAAATATCTGCTCCCCTAAAACTATAGATTCCTTGGTCATTATCTCCTACTACTGTAATATTTCCATTTTTAGAAGCAAATAAAGTAATTAAAGTAAATTGTGCTTTGTTGGTATCTTGGTACTCATCTACTAGCACATATCGAAATTTATTAGCATAATATTCCAATATATCTGGATTTTCCATCATAATTTTTATGGTGTAGTTAATAATATCATCAAAATCAATGGCATTGTTTTCTCTTAATCTTTTTTGATATAACTCATAAACTGTAGCAATCTTTTCTTTTCGAAATTCTCCATTGACTCTTAATGTGTACTGCTCAGGCTCTAACATTTCATTCTTAGCATTGCTAATTTCAGATAATACACTTCTATCCGTAAATAACTTGTCATCCATTGCTAAATCTTTTAAACAGGCTTTTACTAGTGCTCTTTGGTCTGTTGTATCAAATATAATAAAGGAAGAGTCAAATCCTATTCTGTCAATAAATCTTCTTAAAATTCGTACACAAATAGAGTGAAATGTTCCCATCCAAATGTCTTTCGCTGGGTCTCCTACTAAATTGGCAATCCTTTCTTTCATTTCATTAGCTGCTTTATTGGTAAAGGTAATCGCCAAAATGTCCCATGGCTTTGCTCCTTTTTCTCCTATTAAATACGCTATTTTATGCGTTAATACTTTTGTTTTTCCACTTCCCGCACCGTGCAATTACTAAACATGGTCCTTCTGTATTGGTTACTGCTTCATATTGCTTATCATTTAATCCTTCTAAAACGTTTTTCATCTTTTTCTCCTTCTAATTCAAGTTTCGACTAATCTAAATTAGTCAGTTTTGCATTTTATATAAACATCATCATAAATAAAGGATAATGTTCAATTCCTAAACTATCAATGTATATATTTGTATCTTTTTCTAATTTAATATATCTTGATACTGTTTTATAATTATTAACAATTGAATTCAAAGATTTTGATTGTTTGTTATTTCCTGATTTTACTTCAATTGCTGTTACAGTGCCATTAATATTTAATATAAAATCCACTTCTAATTTGCTCTTTTTTTCATAGTACATTAGATCACTATATCGAGTTTGAATTTCTTCAGCACATACATTTTCTAAAATAGCACCTTCATTAATATATAATTCATCATTTAATATATCTTTTTGTATTCCGTCCTCATACATTGACATTAAGAGCCCTGTATCTCTTATATATATTTTAAAACAATCTAAACGCAAATTTGATTTTAATGGAGCTGCTGGTTCTGTAAGATTATAACAATAATTAATAATTCCGGCATTTTTTAACCATTCAATACTACTGCTATATTTTCTTTCTCCTACATTTTTCTCTCCTTCTAAAATATTTACATAAGAGAATTTCTTGTTTTTTCTTGCTAATTGTGCAGGAATGCTATCAAAAGTATTTAAGACTTTTTGCCTAATTGTCGTTTCTGCATATTTTACAACATCTAATTTATAATCTTCAATCATTGATTTTTGTAAAGACATCACTTTTCCTAAACTTTTTTCTTTGACATACTCATCTACAATTCTTGGCATTCCACCTACTAGCAAAAACATTTTAAATTGTTTGTTTAATTGTGTTAATATATAGTCATCAATTGACGTTTTGTTTTCAAAGCATTTTTTAACTTCTAAAATTAAATTTTGTTTTATTCCAACTGCCCATAAGAACTCTTCAAAATCAAGTGGATACATATCTACAATTCTCTCATAACCAACTGGATATGATGTTATTTCTTTATAATATAATCCAAGTAATGAACCTGATGCTATAACATCAATTCTTTTATCCATAGCGAAACTTTTTAAAGCAACCCTAGCATTTGGGCAACTTTGAATTTCATCTAAAAATAAAACGGTTTTTCCTGATTTTATTTCTACATCTGGAAATGTTACCTCTAATTTCATAATCAAAGTATTAACATCTAAATCTCCATTAAATATATCTTTTAATGTTGGAGATAAATCAAAATTTATATAAATATAACTTTCATAGTTTTCTTTACAAAATCGTTCTATTATAAAAGTTTTTCCTACTTGTCTAGCTCCTCGTACTAATAAACATTGCTTATTTTCTTCATTTTTCCAATCTGTCAGTGTTTTTGTTATTTTTCTTTTTAGCATGATTTCACCTCTAATGTATATTATACAATTTTTTTAAATTTCATGCAAGTTTTTATCATCACTTTTGCAGATTTGTTGCAAGTTTTTATTACTACTTTTATCTTATTAATTTTTGGATGATATTTTTCTTTCCATTCGTTATATCCTGTATATTAATTTTTCCATTTCTTCTCTGCTTTTAAATTCTTGTTGCCAAAATACCAATTAAAAATCCTATCATATTTCCGAACAGCTGTCATTCTTCCATGATATAAATTGTTTGCTTCTGGTACTAATTCTCCTGATACAATATATAACATAGCACCGTGCAGCAAAGCTTAAACAAATGCTAATTACTTCTTCTGATATAGAACCTACAATGGCACCAAAAAAAGCCCCTACTCCCGTAGTCACACCTGATAATATGACATAGAAGATTACTTTTGATATTTTCATTCCTCCATTTTTCATAGGTACTGCCATAGAAATTCCTTCTGGCACATCATGCAAACAAATAGCTAATGCTAGACTCAATCCTAATTTCATAGATGCTTCAAATCCAGAACCAATTGCCAATCCTTCTGGAAAGTTGTGAATGGCTAATCCAATCGATACAATAATTCCTGTTTTTAATAAAGCATTATTTTTCTTTTTTAATACAACATTCTGATTAAATTTCTTCTCTACTAGTAAATCACAAAATATCATTGCTATAATTCCTACTACAATTCCTATCACTACATTTGCTATTGTACTTATTCCTAGTGCTTCTGGAATTAAATCAAAACATATAACAGCCATCATTAAGCCAGATGCAAAAGCTAGTATAAAGCTTAAAAATTTATTGGAATGCTTTTTTATAATAACTCCTATGATACCGCCTAAGGTAGTACCAAATGTCCCGAAAAATAAACCCAACAGAGTCGTTTTTAATATTCCTTCCATGAGATCGAAAACCCAAGTAAAAAATATTTTTTTTTTTTTGAATTTTTTTATTAAATTTGTTATTGTTAAAAAAAAAAAATTGTAAAAAGAACGAAAACCCCCCCGAAGGGGCAAAAGAAAA
>CANOYI010000113.1 GCA_947571515.1 uncultured Clostridium sp.
CAGTGGGGAAAAATCGGAACCAGTGGGGAGAACCAGTGGGGACGTTTGGGACATTTTCTAATTCTACATAAAAAGGAACCAATAATGAAAAAAATTAATATAATATACAAAAACAATGGAGGTAATAATGGTATGATAAAATTATTTAGAAAGACGTTGGCTATTTGCTTAATTGGTTTAGGATTAGGAATTTTATTAGTGTTATTGCTTCCAATAACAGGTTGGCTATTTATGATTGGTGTTGTTGTGATTTGCGTTGGATTTATGTGGCTTGCTTGTTAGCCATTATCTGTTGAAAATAAAGGAGGGAGATACATATGACAGTTGTTGTAAAAAAAGTTCCTAAATTCTTGAGGGGATTTGTTAAGTTTATTTTTGGGATTAAAGATTAAAGAGTAAAGAAAAAATAGAATTTTAAAACAAAAAAAGAGCTTTAAGCTCTTTTTACTTTACCATCTTTTAAACATTTTGCACATACATATATTCTTTTGGTTTGACCATTAATCTCAGCTTTTACTCTTCTTAAATTTGGTTGCCAAGTACGAGGAGATCTCTTACTAATATGAGAACGAGTAATACTAAGTTTATTTCCATGACTTGCTGTTTTTTGACAAATTTCACATACTGCCATTCTTAATTGCACCTCCTAAATCTTCTTAAATAAATTGACTAGTAACAAGTTTAACACAAATTTTTAGAAAAAACAAGTATTTTTTGAAAATTATAAAAAATTCCTTGCAAAATAGGAAAAATGTGGTATAATAAGTGAGTTGTTATTGCTTAGTAATAACAAAAATTATTGATAAATATTGATATATTAATATTTATTGTTAAACCATAGCTAAAACGTAACAATCCGGGTTTTAACTGCTAAATATTAATATATCAACATTTAAAGTAACTATTGTGAAACTAAGTAATAAAGCAACTGAGGAAAGAAAGGATTGAAAAGAATGAATTGTAAAGTAGAAAAAACAAAAAACGCAAATGAAGTAAAATTAGAAATAACAGTGGAAGCTGAAAAATTTGATGAAGCAATCAAAAAAGTATATTTTAAAAGTGCAAAATACTTCAATATACCGGGATTTAGAAAAGGAAAAGCACCAATGCAAATTGTAGAAAGATATTATGGAAAAGAAGTATTTTACGAAGATGCTTTCAATGAAGTAGCACAAGATGCTTTAGAAGAAGCAGTAGAAGAAAATAAATTAGAAATCGTTAGCAGACCTGATATAGAAGTAACACAAATTGAAAAAGGAAAAGACTTGATTTTCACAGCAATTATGCAAACCAAACCAGAAGTTAAACTTGGAAAATATAAAGGTATAGAAATCAAAAAAATTGAGTATAATGTAACGGATGAAGACATCGACCATGAATTAGGACATATGCAAGAACACAATTCAAGACTAATCTCAATCGAAGATAGACCAGTAGAAAACGGAGATATTGCAACCATTGATTTTGAAGGATTTGCTGACGGAAAAGCATTTGATGGTGGAAAAGCAGAGGGGCATGAATTAGAAATTGGAAGTAATACTTTTATTCCAGGATTTGAAGATCAAGTGATTGGAATGAAAATTGATGAAGAAAAAGATATTCAAGTAAAATTTCCAGATGAATATTTTTCAAAAGATTTAGCGGGAAAAGAGGCAACTTTCAAAGTAAAACTTCATGAAATCAAGAAAAAAGAACTACCAGAATTAGATGATGAATTTGCCAAAGATGTTAGCGAATTTGATACATTAAAAGAATTAAAAGCAAGTATTAAAGAAAAACAACAAAAACAAAATGATGAAAAAGCAAAATATGAAACACAAGAAGCTGTTATGAAAGCAGTTTGCGAGGACGTAAAAGTAGAAATTCCATCTGGAATGGTAGAAACAGAAATTGACAATATGTTAAAAGACATTGAACAAAGACTGTCATATCAAGGATTGAAATTAGAACAATATCTTCAAATGATGGGTAAAACCGAAGAAGAGATGAGAAAAGAATATGAACCTCAAGCAATAGAAGGAATTAAATCAAGATTGGCTTTAGAGGCAGTTATCAAGGTTGAAAAAATAGAAGCAACAGAGGAAGAAATCGATGAAAAATTAAAGGAAATGGCTAAGAACTACGGAAAAGAAGATGATGAAGAATTCTTGAAAAATGAAAATGTAAGAAATTATTTAAAAGAAGGATTAGCATCAGAAAAAGCAATTGATTTCTTAGTAAAAAATGCAAAAATAAAATAAAATATTGTTACCACATAAAAATATAATTAACTTTACAAAAATATTACAAGTAATAAGAAGAAAGGTTGGGGTATAAGATTAGGAAGTTAAATTTTAATCCCAGCTTTTTGGATTTTATGCTTTTTTATCATTAAAATGTAAAAAATACATTGAATAGAAAAGTAATTTAACCTATTTGATTAGGAAAGAATGAGGAGGAAAATTATGTTAGAAAACAATAGCTTAGTACCATATGTAATTGAGCAAACAAGTAAAGGAGAAAGATCTTATGATATTTTCTCAAGATTATTAAAAGATAGAATTATATTTTTAGGAGAAGATGTAAATCCAACTACATCTAGTTTAATTATTGCACAATTATTATTCTTAGAATCAGAAGATCCAGATAAAGATATCAATTTATATATTAACTCACCAGGTGGTTCTATTACAGATGGAATGGGAATTATCGATACCATGAATTATATCAAATGTCCAGTATCAACCATATGTGTGGGAATGGCGGCAAGTATGGGAGCAGCACTTTTAGCAGCTGGTGAAAAGGGAAAAAGATTTGCTACACCAAATGCAGAGATCTTAATTCATCAACCATTAATCGGTGGTGGCGGAATTTCAGGGCAAGCAACAGAAGTAAAAATTCATGCAGACCATTTAGTAAAAACCAGAGAAAAATTAAATAAATTCTTAAGCGATCGAACAGGTCAAAGTATAGAAACCATCCAAAAAGATACAGAAAGAGATAATTATATGACAGCAGAGGAAGCTTTAAAGTATGGATTGATAGATGGCATTATGGATAAGAGAAAATAGAAAAATGAGACAAGAGGGACAGGTTTCTTTTGTCTCATAAATTAGATAGAAAAATGTCGAATAAAGAAAATGGCAAAAAACGACAAAAAATGTGAGACAAAAGAAACCTGTCCCCATTGTCTCAAAGGAGAAAGGGAAAATAGAAAAATGGCGAAAAATGATACACCTAAAAGTGTAAGATGTTCTTTTTGTGGAAAGGCACAAGAAAATGTTAGAAAAATAGTAGCTGGACCAGGAGTATATATTTGTGATGAATGTGTAGAACTTTGTACGAGTATCATAGAATCAGAATTATACGATGATGAAAAAGCAGGCTATACATTAAATGAATTAAATAATATTCCAAGTCCAAAGGAAATTAAACAAGTATTAGATGATTATGTGGTAGGGCAAGAAGAAGCAAAAAAGACTTTATCAGTGGCTGTGTATAATCATTATAAAAGAGTTGCCCATGAGGAAAATGCTTCTAAAGACGATGTGGAGATTCAAAAAAGTAATATTTTGCTTTTAGGACCAACTGGTTGTGGAAAGACTTTGTTAGCAAGAACTTTAGCTAAAATCTTAAATGTACCATTTGCGATAGCAGATGCTACGACTCTAACAGAAGCAGGATATGTAGGAGAAGATGTCGAAAACATCTTATTAAAGTTAATTCAAGCAGCAGATGGAGATATTGAAAAAGCAGAAAAGGGAATTATTTATATTGATGAAATTGATAAAATAACAAGAAAATCAGAGAATCCATCGATTACAAGGGATGTTAGTGGAGAAGGTGTGCAACAAGCATTATTGAAAATAATTGAAGGAACCGTTGCATCTGTTCCACCACAAGGAGGAAGAAAACATCCAAATCAAGAGCTACTTCAAATTAATACAGAAAACATATTAATTATTTGTGGAGGAGCTTTTGAAGGATTAGAAGACATTATAAAAGATAGAACAGGAGAAAAGGCAATTGGATTTGGAAGTCAAATTAAGAGTAAAAAAGAAATCAAACAATATGAAGTTTTTCAAGAATTATTACCACAAGATTTATTAAAATTTGGTTTGATACCAGAGTTTATAGGAAGATTACCGATTATTGCCACTTTAAAAGAGTTAGATAAAGAGGCGTTAGTTAAAATATTGGTAGAACCTAAAAATGCATTGGTAAAACAGTATCAAAAATTATTCCAAATTGATGATGTGGAATTGTGTTTTGAACAAGAAGCAATTGAGGCGATTGTGGAAAAAGCAATTGAGAGAAAGACAGGAGCAAGAGGACTTCGTTCCATTATAGAGGAGATTATGAGGGATATTATGTATGAAATACCTTCGAATCCAAATATTGAAAAGTGTACCATAACCAAGGATACGGTTCTAAATGGCAAAGGACCAGAAACAATTATCAATAAGGAAAAAACAGTGCGTAAACCAATGGTAAAAAAGAAAAGACAAGTGCCTGATAAACAGGATGAAAAAGAAACAGCGTAAGGCTGTTTTTTTGAAACATATAATATATGTACCAATTGAAGGAAAGTGAATGAAAATGAAAAAAGAATTTTTACAAGTATTAAATATAATTGTAATTTCTTCAATAATATATGAGCTAGTTCTTATTTCTGTATTTTATGGTGTTCAAATCTTTTACAATACTAAAAAGTATTAAAAAGTAAGTAATTTTTTGACTTGAAAATTTAATATGTTGAAAAATAAGTTATCTAAATTAGGAAAAAGAGAATATATTTTATCAGAGGAGGAATCCGCGATGAAATATATTCCATACAACAGATCGGCAGTTGTAAATTATGCACAGAAATGGGCATTTTTACGAAATCCCAAATACTATAACTTTGACAATGTAGGAGGAGACTGTACTAGTTTTGCTTCCCAATGCATTTATGCAGGAAGTCACAAAATGAATTACACAAAAAATTTCGGTTGGTATTACATCAATGGAAATCAAAAATCACCATCATGGAGTGGAGTCGAATACTTACATCAATTTTTGACTAATAATAAAGGGATTGGACCACAAGCAATGGAAACAACACAAAATAAAATAGAAGTAGGAGATATTGCTCAGTTGTCATTTGATGGAGAGCAGTTTGGCCATACTTTAGTGATTGTAAAAATCGAAAATAAATTTACTCTGAAAGGTATCAAAATTGCTTCTCATACGTTAGATAGTTTTGATAAACCCATATCAGAGTACAATTTCCAAGAAATTAGATGGATTCATATTGAAAAAGTAGGTGTTTAAGAGAAAATTAATATTTTCTCTATTTTTTATTCATAAAGTTTATGATATACTTAAGACAACAAAGGGGGAAAGTTTGAAAAATAATTATCATTTTGCTGGAGCTGTTTGAGCATAGAAAATTACAGATACAGTATGCAATTTGCCAGGCAAATTGTATTCATTGAAAACAGCTTAGCCAAATAACAATTCTTTTCCAAACTTGAAGAAAGGAACGAAAATGTATAATGTATTAGTTGTGGATGATGATAAAGAAATTGTGGGAGCCATTGAAATTTATTTAAAAAAAGAAGGTTATAATATCTTAAAAGCATACAATGGAAATCAAGCACTAAAAATCGTACAAGAAAACGAAATTCATCTTATCATATTAGATATTATGATGCCAGAAAAAGATGGAATCCAAACACTGGAAGAAATTAGAAAAAATAAAAGTATACCAGTCATTTTGCTATCAGCTAAATCAGAAGATTATGATAAAATAGGAGGATTGAACTCAGGAGCAGATGACTATATTACAAAACCATTTAATCCATTAGAATTAATTGCTAGGGTAAATTCCAATTTAAGAAGATATGTCAGTTTAGGTTCATTAGAAAATAAAAATAACAGCAAAATCTATCAAACTGGCGAATTAGTAATCAATGATGAAAGCAAAATGGTAACAGTAGATGGAAAAGAAGTTAAATTAACAGCAACAGAGTTCAATATTTTGAAATTTTTATTAGAAAATAAAGGCAAGGTGTATTCCATTCCAGAAATTTACGAAAATGTATGGAAGGAAGAAGGATTTGGAGCAGAAAATATCATTGCTGTTCATATTAGACACATTCGAGAAAAGATAGAAATTAATCCAAAAGACCCCAAATATTTAAAAGTGATTTGGGGAGTTGGCTATAAAATAGAAGATATTTAGGAAATGTGACAAGAGGGGCGTCCCTTTTTGTCACATTTAAAGAAACAATGTTTGAAAAAAAAAAAAATTAAAAAAAAAGAAGCACAACAAGGTACAATTAAGAAAGAAGGAGAA
>CANOYI010000114.1 GCA_947571515.1 uncultured Clostridium sp.
TGATATAATTATACCATAAAATCTAAATATAGCAATAGTTTTCCTTAAATTTAATTACGAAAAGGAGAGAACAATATTATGAAATTTAAGGGAATAACTGTTGGCACATATATTTCAAAAAGACCAAAAGGAAAATATACTGAAACAATATGTGCTGACTGCAAAAACAATAAAAACAAGAACATTGACAAAGAAAAACAATATGAACTATGCAAAGGATGCAATAAGTTTTATATTTCTAAAACTTGCAAAGCTGTTTTAACAATAGGTCGTGATCAGACAACAGGAAAGACACTAAGGAAATCATTTGTTGCCGATACAGAGGAACAAGCATTAAATAATGCATTAGAATATAAAATAAACCTAGATAAAAATGGTGGAGTAAGAATTATAACAAAAACAAATAAGACTTTAGTAGATTTAGTAAAGCCTATGATAGAAGAACAATTTAAACTAAATCGAATTAAAGAATCAACTTATAAAAGAAAATTAGATACATTAAAACAAATTGAAAAAGAATCCTTTGCAAACAAGCCAATTGCAAAAGTAACTAGAGATGATGTAGTTAATTATCTTGCTAAACTTAAAATATATTCAAAAACAACAATTAAACAAAATTATGAATTATTGTGTATGGGATTTGGAGAAGCATATCATCAGCAAATAATTACAGATAATTTTATGGCAGGTTATAAAAGAATTGAAAAACCAAAAAGCGAATACAATGGACATCATAGAATAGCTCTTACAATAGAAGAACAAAGAAAGCTAATAGAGTTCTTAAATAAAGTAGACTATTCCAAATACAAACACAAATATTTATTTTTGTTATTGCTAAGTACAGGAATGAGAATAGGCGAAGCGTTAGTGCTAGATTATACCAAAGACATTGACCTAGAAAAAGGAATTTTAATTATTAGAAGAACTCAAACAAAAGACACAAACGGAAAGTCAAGAATAGGAGAAACTACAAAAACTTTTTCTGGACAAAGGACGATTAACTTGAATGATATTAGTAGAAAAGCATTAGAAGAAGCAATGAAGCATATCATTCCAAATAAGTTTCATTTATTATTTTATAACCCTACAAATAAGCAATATGGATTGTATGAAGAAGCTAGTATTAATTCAGCACTAAAACGAGCAGGATTAAAATTAGATATTGGGCTTTATGAAGAAGAAAATTCAAAAGGCAAGAAAGTTATAAGAACTGATATACACACTCATATGCTAAGAGGTACTTTTGCAACAAGATGTGCAGAGGCAAAAATTGCTCCATCTGTATTAAAAGAAATATTAGGTCATTCAGATATATCGATTACAATGAAATATTATATTGATATAGATACTGATTTTATTAAGTCAGAGAACAAAAATGTAGTGAATTATCTAATTGATAAAAATATATTTGGAGTAATATTAGGCAAAGAAGAAATTGCCATTTAAAATGTTTTAAAAAACTTATGAAGAAATACTGGAACTGTGCAGAATTTAAAGGAATTATAATTTTTAAATGTTCCGCAAAAGTGTTCCGTAAAATAAAATGCAATCACTGTAAAGGCCGAAATATCAAAGAAAATAGTACAAAACGTCGAGAACTCGCCTCGACCATACGATAGCAATTTTTAGGAAATTGCAGAAAACTTTAAAAGTCTGAAAGGGTATTAATCAATAGATTTTGGTTAATACTCTTTTTCTATGCAGTTCTCAAAAATTCTATAAAAAGTTTTAAAATAGTTCTAAAATTTATGTTTTAAAAAATTTTTAAGGTAATAAAAAATGTTTTAAAAAGTTCTAAAAAATTTCATAGAACTTTAAAATGCTCTTTCATCTTGGAAAGGAACAATGATGAAAGAAATAGATTATTATAAAAATAATGAAATATTAGAAAATAGTTATTATCAAATACCACAAGAATTATTTGTTAATGGCTTATATAAAGAGAAATTAAATTCAGATAGTAAAATATTATATGCTTTTTTATTAGATAGACTATCTCTATCACAAAAGAATCATTGGTTTGATGAATTTGGTAGAGTATATTTAATATTTACAAGAGAAGAAGTACAAGACAAACTTTATTTATCTGAAAAGACAGTTACAAAAGCATTTAAACAATTAGCAGATGTCAATTTAATAGCAGAAAAAAGACAAGAATTAGGAAAACCTAATTTGATTTATGTTGGTAAAATTCAACATGAAGAAATAGTTGCTAATATTGAACAGGAAAATATACAAGTCTTGAACAGTAAAAATTACAGTTCTGGAGAAGTAAAAAATACAACTCTTGATATGGAAATTTTACCTACAATCAATCCTAATAATATCAAAACTAATATAATCAATACTGATTCTATCAATCTTCAAAGTAATGATGAATGTATTTCATTAAATAAGGTAAAAGAAAAATATAATTTAAAAGGTCAAATAAGAAGTAACAGCAATATAATGTGTGAAATGGTATTTACTTCTGACCAAAAATTCTTTGATGAAATAGGTTATGAAGAAAGTAAAAGATATTTTAAAGAAAGTTATGATTTCATCTGTAAATATAAAAATTTAAGAGAACAAAATATAATATCAGCAGTAGTTCACATGGATGAAGATACACCTCATATGCATTTATTGTTTATTCCAGTAGTTCATACAACAGATAAGCAAGGAAATAAAATTGATAAAGTATGTTGTAGAGGTAAAAACAGTTATAGAGATTTACAAAATGCTTATTTCAAGCATATCTCTGAAAAAGGTTTTAATTTAGAAAGAGGAGAATTAGTTGAAGTAACCAATAGAGAACATTATTCTGTACAGGAATTTAAGCAAATAACAAATTTTGAAAATACTAAAAAGGTATTAGAAAGTATAACATTAGACTTGCCAGAAACACCTAATATTAAAGATATTAGAAAGGTTATGATTAATCGTGATGAGAAAATAGAAAATGAAATAATAAAGCCTAGAGATGATTTAATACAAGAATTATACAAAGAAAATATATCATTGCGTAAAGAATTATCAAAACAATCAAACACTGTAGAAATGGCAACAGAATATGAAAAGAAACATACTCAAATGCTTGAAGATAATATAAATTTAAAGTTCAAATGCAAGAAGTTGGAGGAAACTTTAGAAAATAAGGAAAAGGAACTAAAACAGCAATTTGAACATGAAACCTATAAAATAGATTATCAATATCAAAAAATAATAAACAAATTAGAAAAGGAAAATAACTATTTAAAGAAAGTTATTGATAGATTTAAAACTACAGTTCAAAAATTTATTACTTGGGTATGCCATAAATTCTCATATCCTTCCGAAGAAGACCTTATAAGGAATTTTGAGAAAGAAACATATATTAACTTTAATATTGAAAAACAACTTGATTTAAGCAAATTTGAGAAGAAAGAAAAAGAAGATGAATTGGAATTATAGTAGCTATAAAGTTAGGTGGCACAGTATCATTAAAATACTGTGCCACCTTTGATCCGAATTTTCGGTCTCCTGCTATTAGGATTGGTTAGTCATTAACTACCAGAGAGCCGTGATATACGGAAAAGCCTAAATCGTAGAAAAATTCTGCAAGGTCATCATATGAATAATTAATGTGACCTATAACCACAATGACAACCATTCTTTCTTTTCTGTGGTTTATAAGCTCATGCTCCTCGCCTATAAGACATACATGAGCAGTCTTGCGGGAAATATTTACCCATACTTCCCATTGATTGTCATATCCGTGCATCTTTATGGATGTCCAAGGTGATACATACAAATACTGTATTTCATCAATACCTTCAAGTGTAGTTTTGTTTACACCTGGTCCTCCATACCGATAAGCACTTTCTTCGGCTGTTCCAGCGATAAATTCCTCTGGAAGCTCAATTGTCTTAATCATCTTGCCCATATTGTTACCTCCTAATGTTTGCAAAATATTTTGGTTTACGCAATAATTATATCATATTTACATAATTTTAGCAAATTTTTTCAAAAAACTATATACATTTTTAGAAAAATAGTGTATAATTTTATTATAAAAATGAATAATATATATTATAAATAATATTATTTACTGGGTCTGAAATAGTTTTAGCTTAAGTAGGACCTGACCCGTGCTGACGGTAGTCGTCAATAATTGGTCTCACAAGGACCAAACCCGTGTAGACGCTGAGCGTCGCAAAAAGCCATTCAAACGAATGGCTTTTTATAATCTCTTATTCTTTAATTGTCTAATTATTCCCAATATATCTTTTACACTAAAAAAGTATTTTTCTGCTTTTGTTAATGGCATATTATTGTTATGTTTATATACAATTTTATCTACAAATGTTAGCATATCAGATACTTGGAATAATCTTTTCTCCTTATGATTAAATTCAATTCTATGTTCTACATTGTTTTTTGTAATTAATAATGTATCTATAATAGCACCTAGTGCTTCTTGTCCATTATCATAGTAAACAACTATTTTCTCAAACTCGTTCATATAGTCATGTATAGAATCGAAAAATTTGCTTATTTGAAGTGCTAATTCTCTATTTAATTGTGCTTTATTATTTTTAAATCTTTTATCAATTATAACTGTATGTATTTTTACTTTTACTCTTTTTGAAAAGTAAAATATAGACCAAAAAATATCTTTCCTTTGTTCTAATTTAAAATATGAATAATCTTCTCTTTTAGCCACTAAATCTGCTAAATGTATCATTCCATCATAATTAGCTTTTTTTAATCTATTGTTTAGATATTCTAAGTCATTAGTTATTGAATCAGCACTTTCATGAAGTGTAAATGAAACTCCATATAATTCTGAACTCCCATCTACAAATCCAAAATCTCCACTTTCATCAATAAATATATTAAGTCTTCGTTTTATCTTAATCACCTACTTTTTTGCTTTTATCTATTTTCTATCATCCACTTATACAACTCATCTTCTGTAATTTTTCCTTGTTTATAATCCTTTATTTTGCATTGTGCAATTTTCTTCCAAGTATCAAAATCTTTTTTCAATTTCTTATTGTTATCACTTCTAGCAACTTCCATAAATTTCTTTTGATATGCTTTCCTATATTCTAGTAAAGCAGGAATCTTTTCTAAATTTTGTTTATATGTTTGTTTTGCTCCTTTTTCTCTACAAAGTTTTCCATCTTCGTTTGGTAAATCACAATATAATTCATCCTGCCTAATTGATGGAATAAAGTATCTATCGCAATACTGACATTTTTTTATTGGTAAATTAGAGTTTTTTATAAATTGCTCTAATACTACAAAAGTAATGTTACTTAATTTTTCACTTGTATATACATTGGTCATTTTTATAATAGAATTGTCTTGGTCTAATTGTTTCGTTAAATCCATTAGAGAATATTTATAATGTTCTTCAACCTTATTTGAATATGTATCTAATATTACTTCAATATCACTAGAATAAGTATATATATCGTTCTGATGTGTGATTAGAAATGACACAAATTTTGAGTTATATTTTGAGTCCTTTAGATTTTCATTACCATTTAAATTATAAATAAAGTCTATACATTCTCTAAAATTTCGTTGTACTTCTATTAATTCTCCTAAACTTTCTTCATAAACTTCTTTCATTATTTTTACAAGTGCATCTTCTGACGAATATGTTGTTTCTAATTCTTTATGTGGAATGTAATCTTTTAATAATTCAAATCCATATAAGTAGAAAAATGTATTATAAGCATTTTCAAAATTAGAAAAGTCTGCATTTAGTAAGTTTATTAGAAATCTTCCGAATTGCTCTTTAAAAGAAAAGTATATTGAAGTAGGATGTTTTGGTGCTGATTCTTTTTTACTAGGTTTATGATTGTAAAAATCCTTTTCTTTTATAATTTCTCTTCTATGATTTTCCATATCATTGTGAGGATAAGTTTTATACATATACATAGGTGTAGAATAATATTCTTCTTTGTTCTCTGGATTAAACCATATATAAAATCCTTCACTAAAATTAGCTTGAGGTAATTTGCGCATTATATAATCCCCCTAAAAATTAAATGTAAAATATTTTTAATTTATTTTTAAAATATGTTAACAAATATAAAATGTGATTGTATAATCAATATACAATTTAAAAAAGTTTTTATAAATCTTTCACAATATAGTTATACTACATTGAAAAATGATTGCCAAGGAGAGGAAGTAAAATTATGCAGAATTTAGAAGAAATTGAGATAAAATTATACTCAACAGATGATG
>CANOYI010000115.1 GCA_947571515.1 uncultured Clostridium sp.
AGTATGCAGTAGCTGGTCGCTTACGCAGTGTTGCAAAAATGATATATTACAACCCTCAATTGCCAAAAGTCGAAACTTGAATCCTATATTCCCTTGCAACCAAAGCTAAAATATGTCATAATAGAAGCAATGGAACAAAATAAGGAGAAAGAGAAAAAATGAAAAAAGTGGCATTTATCACACTAGGTTGTAAAGTAAATCAATACGAAACCAATAGCATGATTCAACAATTTCTTCAAAAAGGATATGAAATTGTAGAAACTACAAAAAAGGCAGATATATACATTGTAAATACATGTACAGTAACGAATATAGCTGATAGAAAATCAAGACAGATGTTAAGAAAAGTGAAAGAGCTAAATTCTGAAGCAATTGTAGTAGCCTGTGGATGTTATGTGCAAGTAGCAAAAGAAACGGTAGAAAAAATAGAGGAGATTGATTTAGTACTAGGAAATAACGAAAAAAAGAACATGGTAGAAATCATAGAAACATATGAACAAGAACATCAAAAACATAGTGAAGTACAAGATGTTATGCATCAAGAAGAATATGTAGAATTAGGTGAAATCACATACACAGAAAAAACAAGAGCAGTGATCAAAGTGCAAGATGGATGTGATAGATTTTGTTCTTACTGTATTATTCCATATGCTAGAGGAAAAGTAAGAAGTAGAAAACCAGAAAATGTAATAGCTGAAATAGAAAAAATAGCACAAAAGGGAATGAAAGAAGTCGTAATAACTGGAATCCATATTGCATCTTATGGAAAAGATTTTAAAGAAGAATATAAGCTGATTGATTTATTGGAAAAAATCAATCAAGTAAATGGAATACAAAGAATTCGACTAGGTTCGATTGAGCCACTTCTAATCACAGAGGAATTTGTGAAAAGATTATCAAAATTAGAAAAAATATGCCATCATTTCCATTTATCTTTACAAAGTGGATGTAATGAAACACTAAAAAGAATGAATCGAAGATATACAATAGAAGAGTTTAAAACCATTGTTACAAGACTAAGAAAAGCCTACAAAGATGTCATATTAACAACAGATATTATTGTTGGCTTTCCTCGGGGAGAGGCAAGAAGAGTTTGAAGAAACATATCGATTCTTGCAAGAAATTAAATTTTATAAAATGCATATATTCAAATATTCTCCAAGAAAGGGAACAAAAGCTGCCCAAATGAAAGGACAAATCGATGGAAAATTAAAAGAGGAAAGAAGCCAGAAATTAATAGAATTGTCTAGTAGAAATCAAAAAGAATATCATGAAAAATATATTGGAAAAACAGTAGAGGTGTTAGTTGAAGAAGAGAAAAATGGCTATTATCAAGGACATACCAAAAACTATATTTTAGCAATAGGAAAAAGCAAACAAAGATTAGAAAATAGCATAATAGAAGCAAAATGTGTGGAGACTCATATGGACCATATTTTGCTAGAAATATAAAATGTAACAAAAACGTAACAAAGCTGTAACCAATATTTAATATTAAAATTCACAAAATTAATTGATTATTTGCAAATTATATAGTATTATTTAAATAATAAATTTGTATAAGATTACAAAGGAGGAAAAACAAATGGCAGATATAGAAGAAGTAAACAAAGTATCAGGTGTTTTTGGAGGAGTTGAATTAGGTAATACAGATAAGGAAGGACAACCAAATCAATTCAATCAAGAAAATGCTGGAACAATTAGACAAGCAGGAGGAAATTTACCGGCTAAAGTAGGATTTTGGAGCAAATTTAAAGCATTTTGTTTGCAAAAAATAGATTGGAATCAAGAAATAAAAGTTGAATTAACACCAGCTCAACAAAAATTAGAAGATGAAATTAATGACTTTTTATATCAAGATGTTACTTTTGGTAAAATACATGACTTTTTATTTCAAAAGATTTCTTTTAAATAATGTGCAATGGGGACGTTTCTTTTTGCACATTACAAATTAAATTACAGTAAGAATTGTGAATTTTTGGTAAATTAATGAAGAAAGTATGGCAAATTTATAAAAAATATGCTATACTTTTTTTGTTTCTTGAAGTGGGGCGAGGAAACAAAAAATAAAAACAAGAGATGATAAAATGCCTCGAGTGGTTAGACAAAAAAGCAGTACAAAAGTATATCATGTTATTTTAAGAGGAAATGCAAAACAAGATATATTTTTCATTAGAATATCTGAGAAATCTGTGTCGCTATATTCATCAAGATCCTAATAAAGCTGGAATTGCTGATATGGAAGATTATCAATGGAGTAGTTATCAAGAATATGTAGAAGAAAGTAAAATAATAGATAGAAATGGGCAAAAAATAGAATGAGAAAAGGAAGGGAGGAAGGTGGTACTTTCTTAATTATGTACATAGATAGTTTATAATGTGCAAAAGGAAACGTCCCCAATGAACATGGCAAAAAGTAAAACAATTTTTGTTTGTAATGAATGTGGAAATGAGTCTAGTAAATGGCTTGGTAAGTGCCCAGCTTGTAATAGTTGGAATAGCTTTTTTGAGCAAAAAGTAGTAGAAAGTAAAAATAGTAGTTTGAAACAAAAAGATTTGAAGAATAATATACCACAAAAATTAAGTTCTTATGAGGCGAAGGAGACGATAAGGACTTTTACTGGATTTGGAGAATTAGATAATGTTCTAGGTGGAGGTTTAGTCAAAGGTTCACTTGTTTTGCTACGGCGGAGAGCCAGGTATTGGTAAATCCACTTTAATTCTTCAGATTTGTGATAAGGTGAAGGGGGAAGGTAAGGTTTTATATGTGTCTGGTGAGGAATCAGCAGAACAAATAAAAATGAGAGCAGATCGATTAAATATTAATAATGAGGATATTTTATTTTTGGGGGAGACAGATATTGATATCGTAAATCAGGCTATTATCGATATCAATCCTAAATTAGTGATTATTGATTCCATCCAAACGATGTATTCAGAGGAATTATCAGCAGCTGCTGGCAGTGTAAGTCAAGTAAGAGAAATTACTTCTCAAGTAATGAGAGTGTGCAAGTCTAGGGCAATTACTACCATTATTATTGGACATGTTACCAAAGAAGGTAATATAGCAGGACCAAGAGTGTTGGAACATATGGTGGATACGGTTTTATATTTGGAAGGAGAAAGATATTTTTCTTACCGAATTTTAAGAGGTGTGAAAAATAGATTTGGTTCAACCAATGAAATTGGTATGTTTGAAATGAGAGAAGAGGGAATGTGTGAAATTACCAATCCGTCTGATGTATTGATTTCAGAGAGGGAAGATAATCCATCTGGTTCTTGTATTGTTTCCAGTATGGAAGGAACAAGACCAATTTTAGTGGAGTTACAAGCTTTGACATCACAAACAATTTATGGCTATGCAAAAAGAACAGCGAATGGAATTGATTTTAATCGATTGGCTTTATTAATTGCTGTATTGGAGAAGAAAGCTGGCTTAATGCTTGGTACACAAGATGTGTACTTAAATGTAGTTGGCGGATTAAGAATTAATGAACCTTCTATTGATTTAGGAATTATTATGGCAACAGCTTCTAGTTTTAAAAATATACCAATTCCAAAAGATATGGTGATTATTGGAGAAGTTGGCTTAACGGGAGAGGTTAGAAGGATTAATTTAATAGAAAAAAGATTAAAAGAAGCAGAGCGATTAGGTTTCAAATCTTGTATGATTCCAGAAAGTAATAAAAAAGACTTGAAAGATAAGTATAAATTAGATATAATAGGCGTTAGAAATGTGAATGAAGCCATCAAAAAAACCCTAGGATAAGAATAGTAAATTATTTAAATGTTGATATATTAATATTTTTTGTCAAAACATAGCTAGGGTGTAACGAACAGGGTCTTGACTGCCAAGTATTAATATATCAACATTTAGGAATTTATTGCTAGTAATAAGAGAAGGGAGAGTAATTTTGAGAAAAGGAAAAGAAGATAATATTACAGCAATTCTAAAATTAATTGCTCCAGGTACACCTATTAGAGATGGACTAGAAAATATATTAAGAGCTAAAACAGGCGCCTTATTATTAATCACAGATAATAGCCAAGTATTAAAAGGAGTGGTGGACCGGAGGTTTTACAATTAATGAGGAATATACTTCAGCTAAATTATATGAACTGGCTAAAATGGATGGTGCGATTGTACTAAGTGGTGACTTAAAGAAAATCCTATATGCGAATGCTCAATTGATACCATCAAGGGAAATACTAACCTTAGAAACTCGGAACAAGACATAGAACAGCAGAAAGAACGGCAAAACAAACAGGAGAATTAGTGATTAGTATATCACAAAGAAGAAGTATCATAACCGTATTTAAAGGTGATGATAGATATATATTAGAAGATACAGATGTGGTATTGAACAAAGCAAATCAAGCCATACAAACTTTAGAAAAATACAAAAAGGTATTTGACAATAAATTAAGTTTATTAAATGAATATGAATTTAATGATATCGTGACACTAGAAAATGTATTAGTGGCCATTCAAAGGGCAGAGATGGTAATGAGAATTGTAGAAGAAATACAACGACAAATCTATGAATTGGGTGATGATGGAAGATTAGTAAGAATGCAGTTGGAGGAATTAATTGGAGGTTTAGAAAAAGAAGAATTACTCATTATAAAAGATTATATGGTAGCTAGTAGGAAAAAACAAACACCGGAGAAAATATTAGAAAAATTAGAACAGTTAGAATATGAAGAATTATCAAATGAAGATATCATAGCAAAATTACTAGGATATGAAAATTTTGATAATTATGATGAAGTGGGAGTTTATACAAAAGGATATCGTATTTTAAACAAAATACCAAGAATGCCATCGAACATTGTAGAAAACTTAATAGACGCCTTCAAGTCATTCCAACATATATTAGCAGCTGATATTGATAGTTTAGATGACGTAGAAGGAATTGGGGAAGTAAGGGCAAGAGCTATCAAACAATCGTTAAAAAGAATGCAAGACCAATTTGTATTCTGATTAAGTTAGCTGTTAGCGAAGAATGAGCGTTACAGATAACTTATGCAAATGAGCAAAGCGAATTTGTAACATTAAAAATAGCTGTTAGCGAAGAATGAGCGTTACAGATAACTTATGCAACCGACTAAAATTATAAAGATAAAGGAGAAATGAAAAAATGAAAACAAAAAATATAATATGGATAATTGCGTTAATTTTGGTAATAGTATTAATAGCGATCTTAGGATATGGTTATTACAAAAAAGCAACGATGGAGGTCAAAAATCCAGTTGCAACTATGGAAGTAGAGAATATGGGAACCATAAAAATTGAATTATATCCAGAAATAGCACCACAAACAGTAGCAAATTTTGTGACACTTGCCAATAGAGGATTTTATGATGGACTGACTTTTCATAGAATTGTAAAGGATTTTATGATTCAGGGTGGAGATAAAGAAGGAACAGGTCAAGGTTCTGCTACAACAGCAGATTTAAAAGATGATGGTGACGAAACGAAATATTCTATAAAGGGTGAATTTATTTCAAATGGAGCCAACAATAATAAATTAAAATTTGATGAAGGGGTATTGGGAATGGCGAGAAGTGATTATACATCTTATTCTCCAACATTAACAGAGGAGTCTTATAATTCTGGAAGCTCACAATTTTTTATTATGACGAAAGCGAATACTTCATTAAATGGACATTATACATCATTTGGTAAAGTGATTGAAGGACTAGATGTTGTACACAAGATAGAACAGGTAGAAGTAAAAGCACCAGATAATGCAGAAGAAAGTGGAAATACAGAGGTTAGTACGCCAGTTAATCCTCCTAAAATTACATCTATTAAAGTGGATACTTATGGGGGAGATTATGGATTGCCAGAGACATTAGAGCCTTTTGATTATACATCATGGATGTACAAGCAATATGGACTTGATCCAAGCACTTTAGGACAATAAAAAAATATATAAATTTTAAAAACAAAAAAGTGCTAGAGTTGAACGTAACAAAATTATTAATCTTTTTCGATGAAAATAGTTGACAAATGGGGTAAGGTAGGGTAAAATATTAAATGTGCTCATGTGAGGTGCACAGAAACAATGGTGGATGTAGCGTAGTTGGTTAACGCGCCAGTTTGTGGCACTGGAGACCGTG
>CANOYI010000116.1 GCA_947571515.1 uncultured Clostridium sp.
GCAACGGAGATTAAAAGTACAGGACTTTGCTTAGAAGAATATGTGGGAATTAACTAGACAATATGCGGAAAAAAGGATATAATAAATATGTTAAATTTATGGATAACTTAAGGAATCTAATCTATTATTTTTTACACCTTGTGTGTGCAACTTATTGAATTAAATGAAGGAAAGAAAAATAGAATGAAAAAGAAAGTATTATTTATAGCAAGTACAGGTGGGCACTTAAATGAACTGATGCAATTATCACCAATATTTGAAAAATATGATTATCATATTATAACAGAAAAAGATAAAGCAAATGAAAATTTAAAAGAAAAATATGGAGATAAATTATATTTCTTGCCTTATGGAACTAGGGCAAAATTACTTACTTATATTTTTAAATATTTCTACCTTTGTCTAAAAACGATTTATCTGTATTTTAAAATACATCCAAAAGTAATTGTGACAACAGGAACGCATACATCAGGACCAATGTGTTATTTAGGTAAAATTTTCGGTAGCAAAATCATTTATATCGAGACTTTTGCTAATACTCATAGAAAAACAGCAACAGGAAGGCTAATCTATCCGATTGCAGATTTATTTATTGTGCAATGGGAAGAAATGCTTGAAATATACCCAAAAGCAGTATATGGAGGTTCAATTTATTAATGATTTTAGTATTATTAGGAACACAAAATAATAGTTTTCATCGCCTATTAGAAGAAATTGACAGATTAATAGAAAGCGGAGTAATGAAGGAAGAAGTAATTGTACAAGCTGGTTATACCAAATATACATCAGAACATATGAAGATATTGGGATTGATTTCAAAAGAGGAATTAGAAGAATTGCAGAATAAAGCTGATTTTATTATTACACATGGAGGAGTAGGTTCAATTTTATTATCCATTACCAAAAATAAAAAGGTAATAGTAGTTCCAAGATTACATCAGTATAATGAACATGTTAATGACCATCAAAAACAGATCGTAGAGCTTTTTAATGAAAAGGGGTATATTATTGGTGTAAAAGGTGTAGAAGAATTGGAACAAGCTGTTAAGCAAATTGAAAATTTTGAACCCAAAAAGTATCAACAAAATCATGACAAAATGTTGAAAATCATAGAAGATTTTATAGAAAGTTGTTAAAGGTTGCCAAAGGGGACGGACCTTTTGGCAATTTTTAAAAATTGTAACAATAATTATTAAATATATAAATAATAAAATTCCGTTCTTTACTGGTCGGACTAATCATATAAATAAATGAAAATATATTTCACAACAATAGGAGTTAATCTAGTTTATCTGTATGAATAAGTATCCTCCCAAACTGCGCATCACTGCATTTTATTATTTATATATTTAATAATCAGTAGAAAATTATAAAATTAGAAATTGCCAAAAAGGTCTGTCCCCTTTTGGCAACTTTGAAAAAAGAAGGAGCAAACTTTGTGGCAAAAAAAGAAGTAATAAATAAAGTATTTAATTCTGTATGGTTTGCTATTTTAATAGGAGTTTTATTATTAGGTAAGACATTTTTGTTTTATGATAGTACAATAGCAATAAATGAACCACTAGAAAAGGAAACGATTATAGGGACTGTATGTTTTATTGCTGTTATGATATGTTTTTTGACTATCTTACCAAATAGAACAAGAATTATAACGTCCATTGTGATAGATTTTTTAGTTAGTTTTTTATTATTTAGTGACCATGTATATTATATATTTTCCAATAGTGTTTTATCAGTAGCACAATTTACCAATCTTCAATATGGAGAAGAAATTGCAGGTACATTACCTATGGTAATGCAAGCAAAAGAAGTTTTATACTTTTTCGATATGATTATCTTAATTGGTTTAGGACTTGGTAAAATGATAGAGTGGGAAAAGAAAGAAAAAGCTACAAAAAAGCAGATAATGACTAGAGTGATTACAGGAATTGTTGGAGTAGTAATTCTTACTGTGATTGGTGTAAGCTATATAGAAAAAGGAAGATTAAAGTCTTATAATAAAGATATGCAAATTCGTGAAGCAACTATTTTTGGGTATCATATTTCTGATATAGAAAATGCTTTTACGATGAAAAAACAAACGAAATATAAAAATTATGATGATATGATACGAGATTATGAACAATTAAAAGAAAACTATGAGACAAAATATGGAGAAGAAATGTATCCATTAAAGGGGATATTGGAAAACAAAAATGTTATTATTGTGCAACTTGAGTCAGTGCAAGAATTTGTAGTAAATAAGGAGATTAATGGAAAACAAATTACACCAAATTTAAATGAATTTCTAAATGAAAATATTGAATTTACCAATATGCATATGCAAAGTTATTCGACCACAGCAGATTCCGAACATTCTACGATAACATCGATTTATCCAATGGAAAATGGAATGTCATTTAGTAAATATTTTACTAATACGTACGATGATTTGTTTAAGATTTTTAATAAGAAAAATTATCATACTTCTTATATGCATGGAAATTATCCTTATTTTTGGAATCGTGGAAATGTGTATGGTCGTTTAAATTTAAATGAATTGGTTCTGAAAGAACAATTTGAGGATTTATCGGAAAACATTAATGGAGATTTATCAGATGAGTTGTTATACAGACAAGCAGTACAAAAATGGAAAGAATATAGCAATCCTTTTCTATCTTATATCGTGGCAGCGTCATCTCATACACCATTTACACTAGAAGGACTACAAGATAGGAGTAAGGTAAGTATTGATGCGGGAAAATATATAGATACCTATTTTGGAAATTATTTAGAAGCGATGAATTATGCAGATTACGCTTTTGGTGTTCTAATACAAGAGTTAAAAGAAGCGCGATTGTATGACAACACAGCCATTTTAGTTTTTGGTGATCATAATGGATTGAATATGTATAATGAAGAATTAATGGACTTCTTGACTTATACCAATCCAAATATAACAGATGTAGATTTAAAATTAAACTATACAAGAGTAGCTTGCGGACTTAAAATTCCAGAGATAGAACATTTAAAGATTGAAAAACCAGTCAATAAATTAGATATCAAGCCGACTTTAGCATATTTATGCAACTTAGAAGATACTTTTTCATTAGGGACCAATTTCTTTGCGAATAAAGATTTTGTATGCTTGAATAATGAAAGAATGATAACCAGTCGCTATTATTATGATGAAGAATGGTATAATAGAAACACAGGGGAAATGCTAAATTGGGAAGAACTTGATGAGGATACGAAAGAGTTATTAAATGAGTATTATCAAGATATGAAGGTAGAGTTGGATTTATCTAATTCAGTAAGCATTCATAATTTGTTAAAATGAGACAAGAGGGACAGGTTTGATTTGTCTCATAAATTAAGTAAATAAATGTCGAAAAAGAGAACTGACAAAAAACAACAAAAAATATGAGACAAATCAAACCTGTCCCCCTTGTCTCAGGAGAGTGAAGTTACATGGAAGAAGAAAGAATTGTAAGTCCAGAAATGGAAGGACAAGCAGAAGAAAGACTAGAAAATTCATTAAGACCAAAAGCATTAAGTGAATATATTGGACAAAACAAAGTTAAAGAAAATATGAAAATATACATAGAAGCTGCCCAAAAAAGAGGAGAGCCATTAGACCATGTCTTATTATATGGACCTCCTGGACTAGGAAAAACAACATTATCTAATATCATAGCTAATGAAATGAATTCTAACATCAAAATAACTTCTGGACCAGCCATTGAAAAGCCAGGGGATTTAGCCTCCTTGTTAACCAACCTTTCAGAATTTGATGTATTATTTATTGATGAAATTCATCGATTAAGCAAAAGCGTAGAGGAGATATTATATCCAGCTTTAGAAGATTATACTTTAGACATTATGATTGGAAAAGGTCCTAGTAGCAGGTCAATTCGATTAGATTTACCGAAATTTACACTAATTGGAGCAACTACAAAAGCAGGAGCTTTATCAACACCATTACGTGACCGTTTTGGCATTGTTCATCGATTAGAATTATATTCCATAGAAGATTTAATCACAATTGTAAAAAGGTCAAGCAAAATTTTAGAAGTGGAAATCGAAGAAGATGCTGCTAAAGAAATAGCTAGAAGGTCAAGAGGAACACCAAGAATAGCCAATCGATTATTAAAAAGAGTAAGAGACTACGCAATTGTATTAGGAGACGGAAGGATTACCCTAAAAATTACGAAACACGCTTTAAATCAATTAGAAATTGATGAACTTGGCTTAGATGAAATAGATAGAAAAATACTAGAAACTATGATTGTTCAATATGGCGGTAGAGCTGTTGGAATAGAAGCCTTAGCAGTCAGTGTAGGAGAAGAAATTGATACCATAGAAGATGTTTATGAACCATATTTAATTCAAATTGGATTTATCGCTAGAACATTAAGAGGGAGAAAAGCATTACCACCAGCATATAAACATTTGGGATATGAGTATTTGGAGGAGTAGTTCTCATTGGTTCCGGGATTAAATGGGGACGGATTTTTTTGGCAATTGTCCCCATTTTATCCCGGAACCAGTGGGGACATTGAAGAAAATTTTAGACATGGAGGAAAAACATGAAATTATTATTACATACATGTTGTGCACCATGTAGTGTATATTGTATTGGTACTTTGAGAGAAGAAGGAATTGAGCCGACGGTATATTGGTTTAATCCTAATATACATCCATACATGGAATACAAGGCAAGAAGAGATTGTTTAAGACAATATACGAATGACATTGGAATAGAGGCTATTTTTGAAGAAAATTATGGGATAAGAGATTTTTGTAAAAATGTAGTTAATGATTTAGAAAATAGATGCCAAAAATATTGTTATCCTGTTCGACTAGAACAGACTGCTAAATACGCCAAGGAAAATGGATATGATAGTTTTTCTACCACTTTGTTGGTTAGTCCATATCAAAATCATGAGGTGCTAATAAAAGTGGCAGAAGAGATGGCAAAAAAATATGATATAAAATTCTTGTATCGAGATTTTAGAGTTGGTTTTCGACAAGGGCAAGCGAAGGCAAGAGAGCTAGGATTGTATATGCAGAAGTATTGTGGGTGTGTGTTTTCGGAACCGATACCAAATTATGACCACAAAAGTTTAAAGCCTATAACTCCAAACGGATATGAATATCAAAAAGAACCAAGATTGCAAGTAAAAAGGATAGAAAATAAAGAAGATTATATGGAAATGTTTTTAGAGGCAGATCCTTCAGAAAATATGATATATAAATATTTAAATGATTCTGATGTATATGCATTAAAAAAAGAAGATGAGATAATTTGTATTGCAGTAATTTTGCCTATTTCTAGAAAGGTATTAGAATTAAAAAATATAGTTACAAAAGAAAAATATAGAAATAAGGGTTATGCAAAAATATTATTAAAATCATTATGCGGTAATTATAAGCAAAAATATGAGAAGATGTTAGTAGGAACAACAGAAAATAATATTCCATTTTATGTTAAACAGGGATTTGATAAATACGAAAAAACAATAAAGAATTTTTTTATAGATAATTATGAAGAAGAAATAAAGGATGGAGAATTAGTTTGTACTGATATGATATATTATTCAAAAAATCTAAAAAAGAGATAAATTTAGTATAATTTAAAAATAATAGAGGAAATAAAATATGGTAACAGATATTGATATAGATAAGATTAACAAATTTAATTTCGGAACTATTAGAGTTAGTAGATATCAGAAGAATAGCTTTTAGTCCTGCGTTAGAATTATCATATTTAACTAAAGAAAATCAAAATATAGTTAGTGATTTTATTGAGATGGAAGATGCAACACCAACCGTTGGACAAGCAATAAGAATGAAAAAGTTAGAATTAGATGGAAAGTTAAATGAAGAAATTATAGAACAAATTATGTTAGAAGAGAAACCAAATCAAAAAGAAAAGTTTACTATGCCTTATGAGCAACTAAGAGAATATTTGCCTAAAGAATATACTAATAAACAAATAGAAAACAAAATAATGATATAATATTTTATACAACTGATGATGGACAAGTTAAAATAGAAGTTCGACTTGAAGATGAAAATGTTTGGCTGACACAAAATGCTATGGCAGAA
>CANOYI010000117.1 GCA_947571515.1 uncultured Clostridium sp.
TTTTGAAACGGATAATAGAGTGCTTTTGTGCAAGGTATTTTTCGCATACGTCCTTTGCTAAGGCACCATAAGTATTATCAAGGCTTTCATCGTTTTGATAATATTTTTGTTTTTAAGATATATCTAACCGATTTATAAATTATCTACTTTGGCATAAGTAGGTATTTTTTATATTGTAGGAATTTTCGAGCGTAAGCGATGAAAAACTCTATACAATATAATTATGGGAATTTCTAGAAAATGTTAGAAACAAAGTGAGATACATTTTCTTAAATTCGTATTTTTTTGGCTATTTAAAATATTGGATAATAATTAATTCTAATGGATCTCCCTTTGATTTTTCAAATAAGGTATCTAATTCGCTTTCATTATAAAAGTTACCAATAAATTGTTGCATTTTAGGTCTTTGTACTTTGTCAGCTGGATTTGACTGTATCATATCCATTTTAAAAGCATAATCTAATGACTTACGAATAACTGCATGATAATGAATAACTGTATTACTACTTAAATTATCATTTAACATAGATGTGTAAAAATCTTGTATATGTATAGGTTGTAATTTATCATTTGCTTGTAATAACGTGTAGTGAAGTATGAAAAAAGTCTATAAATCCTACTATATAGGTACTTACAGACTTTTTATAAAAAGATTTCTCTTTTCTTATATTAATATATATAAATTTTACAAAAATTTTTGTAAATTATTTGACTTTTCAACATATTTTGACTATAATAAATATAGAAAATAAGGAGCCACAAAGTGTGGTACCATTAAATAATTTCATTAAGAATCGCATCTCTAATGGGTAGCAGAGATGTGGTTCTTTTTATATGTAACTATAACTAATGCTATAATTAAAACAAAAGAGATGATAGCAAGAGCTATATTTGCAAACAAAAATTTCCTTCTTTCCAATCGCTCAAGAATTGCAAATTTAGGTAAACGTAGTTCTATTATTAAAAATACTAAAAGATGATGATAAATTAGAAGAATTTTTAAGTACTTTGAATAGTGAAGATAAAAGGTAGAAAAAATAAGGCTACAATTATGTATTATTTAATAAATGACTTACACTTATTTCAAGATGATAATGGTAAAACTTCAAGATGTATATTGAATTATTAACTGATAGAGAATTTGGTATAAATTCAAATGATTATTTTCCACATGATGATGAAGATTCTACTAAAATTCCAGAATGGCAATTTGAAGAAGATAAAAATATATTAAAAAGCAAAAGAAGAACATGCTTTAGTACTAGTTAAAAATGAAAAGTGGTATAAAAAAATTTTTTTATTTTTTAGAGAATTTCTGAAAAAATCTCACTATAATGCGTAACCAACTTAGCCCCTTGTTGAATCAATCGATTCGTCCCGACAGAATAAATGGAATTAATATTTCCTGGCACAACAAACACATCTCTTCCCTGTTCCAAAGCAAAATCTACTGTAATTAGCGTGCCACTTTTCTCCTTTGCCTCAATCACAAGAATACCTTGACTCATTCCACTAATAATTCGATTTCTTGCTGGAAAATTCATCTTATCTGGTTTGGTACCAAGTGGATACTCTGATAGAATAGTGCCACCCTTTTCTATCATTTGCTTTGCTAAAAATTCATTTTCTTTTGGGTATATCATATCCAACCCATTTCCAAGAACAGCAATCGCTTTTCCACAATGCTTACAATTATCTACATGTGGATAACTACTAATTTGTGGATTATTAATCATTTTATGTGGATTACTCTCCCTCTTCGGTGGATTATTTCTCTTCATTTCTACACAAGTAGCCCCTATATGTGCATAACTATCCACACCTTTGGCTAATCCGCTCACAATATTAACATTTTGTTTTGCCAAATGATAGCCAAAATATTTAGCAGCACTTTTCCCATATTCAGTAGCTTCCCTACATCCCACTATTGCAATTGAATTTTGATTTAGAATACTACTATCTCCCTTACAATATAAACTAATTGGTGGGTCATAAGTTTCCTTTAAAATCTGTGGATATTCCTCATCTTCAATGGAAATGATATTAATATTATTTTTTGTCATATATTCCATATGCTTTTCTACACTATCTTTAATGCTTTTGTCTAAAATATTTTTAATTGTTTTTTCTCCAATTCCTTTTACCTCGGACAGTTCTTTTTCTTCCAAATGATAAACAATTTCTGGACTTCCATATCGTTTTAATAACTCTTGCTTTTTCTTGCTTCCTAAATTTGGTATTAGAGACAACCAAATCCAATATTTCTTTTCCCTTACATCTGTCATTTTTAGCTTCTTTCCTTTCTTGAGACAATAGGGACAGGTTTCATTTGTCTCATATTTTTTGTCGTTTTTTGTCATTTCAATATTAACTTCATTTTTCGACATATTTCTATTTAATTTATGAGACATTTCACACCTGTCCCTATTGTCTCATTTTACAAAAAAAGAGCATTATTCAAATAATGCCCCACATTTACTCTATTGTATCAAAGATTTGTGTCCAAATTTTGTCTAAAATGTTGAATTTTCGTTATTTTGTTCTTTTGTTGCCTTGATTACATTATTCATTAACATAGCAATTGTCATTGGTCCTACTCCTCCTGGAACTGGTGTGATATAACTTGCTATTTTCTCTACCTTTTCGTAATCAACATCTCCTACCAATTTGCCCTCTTCATCTCGGTTGATACCAACATCAACAACAACAGCACCTTCTTTTATCATATCTGCTGTTACAAATTTGGCTTTTCCAATGGCAGCAATAACGATATCAGCCCTTTTGGTATGTGTTTTTAAATCTTTTGTCCTAGAATGACAAATCGTGACTGTTGCATTTTTAGCTAAGCAACATTGTGACAATGGTTTTCCCACAATATTACTCCTCCCAATAATAACAACATCTTTTCCTGTCAAATCAATGTTATATTCTTCAAACATTTTCATAACGCCATAAGGCGTACAAGAAATAAAGGTATCTCCTCCCATAACTAGCTTTCCGACGCTAGATGGCGTAAATCCATCTACATCTTTTCGATAAGAAATAGCTTTAAAAGCTTGGTTAATATCTAAATGCTCTGGTAATGGACTTTGTAATAAAATACCATTCACTTCTTTGGTATTATTTAACTTTTTAATTAATTCATTTAACTCTTGTTGTGTTGTAGTCTCTTCTAAAAGATGTTCTTCATATTCAATTCCTATTTCATCACAGGCTCTACTTTTATTTTTCACATATACCTTTGAGGCTGGATTATTTCCTACCATAATTACTGCCAATTTAGGACTGATCCCTTGTTTCTTTAATTCTTCACATTCTATTTTTAAATCTTTTCTTATCTTTTTTGCTAACTCTTTTCCATTTATAATTATTGCCATTGTAATACTCTTCCTTTCTAACTTTACTTTACATCATCATCTTATACTCAATATCTTCCATATCTGGAAACATCTCTTTCACTCTTTTCAAAGTAAGCATTAACATCTTAGGTTGTGGATTTTTCTTATGATTTGAAAGTAACTTTTGCGTATAACAATTCTCTGCTGTTTTAAAAAGTAAATAGCGATTTCCCACATAAGTATAGTAAATTTGATATCCATTTTTTAAATCTTCCCACATCATTTCAAATGTATAATCTTCCATTAATTTTCTCCTTTTTTTCTTCTTATTAACCTACATAGCATAACTTATAACTGCTATTTCCCATGGCGACTTTGTGCCTGTCCCAAAGTCGCCATCACTAACGAATCATTTCTTGGAATTCCGCTTCTGTTAGAATGGTTACTCCTAAGCTTTGTGCTTTGGTTAGCTTACTTCCTGCCTCTTCTCCTGCTAGTACATAGTCTGTTTTTTTGGATACCGTACTTGATGTTTTTCCTCCAAATTTTTCGATTAGATTACTGGCCTCTCCTCTTGTATAGTTCTCTAGTGTTCCTGTTAATACAAAGGTTTTTCCTTCGAATCGGTTGTCTATGTTTTCTTCTTCTTTTGCTTCTGTGTTGACTCCTCCTGCTTTTAACTTTCGGATTAGGTCTTGTGTTTGTTCTTGGCTAAAGAATTCTATGATACTGCTTGCTACAATTGGTCCTATGTCATTAATCTGACTTAAATCTTCAAATTCTGCCTTCATTAAGTTATCTATATTTTTGTATTTTCTAGCTAACAGCTTAGATGCTTTATTTCCTACATGGCGAATTCCTAGAGCTGTGATTAGCCTGTATAAATCATTTTCTTTGCTTTGATTAATGCTATCTACTAGGTTTTGAGCAAATTTTTGTCCATTCTTTTTTAAAGACGCAATATCTTCTAATTGTAAGGTATATATGTCTGCTATATTTTCGATTAGCCCTTTATCTAACAATTGTTGTATGATATTTTCACCTAATCCATCGATGTTCATGGCTTCTCTGGATACAAAGTGAACTAGATTTCTAAATAACTTTGCTGGACATTCAATTCCTGTACATCGAATCGCTGCTTCTCCTTCCTCTCTCACAGCTTGTGCTCCACATACTGGACATACTTTTGGCATTTCAAATTCGATTTCTTTCCCTGTTCTTTTGTCTTTTTTGACTTCTACAATTTCCGGTATGACATCTCCTGCTTTTTGGATGACAACAGTATCCCCAATTTTTAGTTCTTTTTCTTTGATAAAGTCTTCATTGTGTAATGTTGTTTTAGATATGGTTGAACCTGCTACTTTGACTGGTTCTAAAACTGCCATTGGCGTAATGACACCAGTTCTTCCTACTTGGCAGATAATTTCTTTTAGTTTTGTTTCTTTTTTCTCTGGTGGATATTTATAAGCTACTGCCCATCTAGGCGTTTTCGCTGTTGTTCCTAATATTTCTCTAAATTTCAAATCATCTACTTTAACAACTGCTCCGTCAATGCCAAAGGTCAAGTTTTCTCTATCTTCTCCAATTTTTTCAATGGCTTGCTCGATTTCTTTCATCGTTTTACAATAGATACGTACAGGATTGACGTTAAATCCTAATTGACTTAAATATTCTAGTTCTTCATAATGGGAATTAAATTCTTTTCCTTCTATTTTTTGTACATTAAAAATGTAGATATCTAATGGTCTTTTTTCTGTTATTTTGCTATCTAATTGTCTTAACGAACCAGCTGCTGCATTTCTGCTATTGGCAAATAATTCTTCTTCGTTTTCTTCTCGTTCTTGGTTCATTTTTTCAAAGTCATCTTTTGCAATAAAGACCTCTCCTCTGACTGTTATATCGATTTTATCTTTTAGTTTCATGGGAATGGTTTTTACTGTTTTTAGGTTTTCTGTAACATCTTCCCCTACTAATACATTTCCTCTCGTTGCCCCTCATACAAATACACCATTTTTATATTCCAAAGCTGCTGACAAACCATCAATTTTAGTTTCTACTACATACGTCACCTTCTCAATCTTGTTTTCTTCTGCTTTTTGTTGTATTTTCGTAATATATTCTTCTACATCTTTTATACTAAAAACATCTTGCAAACTCTGTAATGGTACTTCATGGGTTACTTTTTGAAATCCTGCTTTTACCTGTCCTCCTACTTTTTGTGTTAAAGAATCTTTGGATTGAAACTCTGGGAATTCTTTTTCTAAATTTCTCAACTCAACCATTAGCATATCATATTCAAAATCAGATATTTCTGGTTTGTCCTCATCATAATATTTCTGAGCATGGTATTCTACTTGCTTTCGCAATTCTTCTATTCTTTCTTTTGCTTGTTTTTTATCCATCTTGTCCACCTTTCATTTTTGCTATGATTCAATTACAAGAACAAATCGGAAAGCCTTAAGATTAGCATAATTTAAACTTTTTTCTTTGGCTTTCCGTTAATTTGTTCGTGTGCCAAATTTATGAAATAAATTTGTGTACCATATTTTATATATATTAGAAAGTCAGTATGACTTTCCTAATATAGAACAATAGTGGGCTGATTGATATTTTATAAAATTTAATATGTAGAGTTCAGCCCACGTTTAATTGTTCGTCCGCGAAAAATTGCAAAGCAATTTTTCTGTG
>CANOYI010000118.1 GCA_947571515.1 uncultured Clostridium sp.
TAGGAGTAGAAGAGGATAACATATTTATAACAAGAGAACAAGGAACTATATGGATTAAAAGTGATGGCAATAGTATAGTAATTGAAAAATTACAAGAATTAAATTTAGATGGAGCAAGTAAAATAAGTTATAGGAGCATATTTGACATATGTTCTTATTTTTTTATTAAAATTAGTTAGAATCTTTTGGGTAAGGATTAGAAACGGCAGTATATTTGGTGCCATCAAATTGGATATAATCAGACTTTAGTGCAGATTCATCAAGTAGTTCTGAAGGAATATGATATTTTTCTGAATGCTTTTGAGCAGTATCTAAACAAGAAGCAAATCCATCTTCAATATAATCAACTTCAAATATAGTATTTTTAGGCAATTTACTGTAATCATAATCAAGATTCTGCCTTAGCATATACCTTTGTAAATCATGAATAAAATCATCTATAAAAGAATCTTTCAAATTACTTTTGTGAATAGCGTTATCTAAGCTATTTATAATTGGTTCAAATGAATTCAAAGCTGTTAAGTGACCTCCTTCGATTAGATTTTATATATTTCTAATTGGAAAACAAAAGAAAAATATATAAGGAATAATGTAAATACTATAGCACAAAAAGAAAAATAACTCAATAAATTTTCCAAAATTTGTTAAAATTGTGAAAATGAGATTAAAACAAATAAATTATATTATAAACAAAAGAAAGTGAAGTGCATAATTGAGCCTGATGATGAATACTACTATTTTAATATCCTTGAGAGAACAGATTAATTATTATCAGAGTCTTTAGATAATGTAGAAGACAATCTTTTAAAAAATTGTTTATTTGCCTTTATGAAATCTCTAAAAAGATCTAATTGTTCTTGAGATATATCTTCGCCTTCTTCAATAATTCCAAGTCTAATAAATTCTTTTTGCAAAAAAGTAGCATCATTATTAACATATTCTTCAGGATTCTTTATGCTACTTAATCCTCTTAAATAGTCAATAGTACAAGAAAAATAGTTAGCAATAGCTTCTTCAACAATAGAATCTAAATTGGTACTAAATCCAGTCTCATAATTACTAATGGTTTGCTGAGAACAACCTACTATTTTAGCAAGATCAGATTGCTTTAAACCTACTGCTAATCTCAATTCTTTTAATCTGTTTTTTATCTTTTTTTCATTTTTCACACTAATCACACTCCAAAGATAAAATATAAATTCTGTTTCTATTATACAATTATGATTTGTATAATGTCAAGAATGGATACTATAAAAATATGATGTTTTACTAATTTGATAAGTATATAACGAATATATCAATTCATTATATAGCATATATACAACTACAATTGGTACAAAACAATGATTTTTTCAAAAAAATTAAAAAATAGTATTGACATACAATTTATATTGGTATATAATCACTACATACTAATAGTAATTGTACAGAAATATTTAAAAAGTTCATATTAAGGAGTGGAGATGAGGAGATGTCAGAACAAATATTAACAACAAAAGAGGCTTGTACTTATTTAGGAGTAAGTTATTGGACCTTGATACATAAATTAGTAAAAGAAATTCCACATATAAGAATAGGGAAAAGAGGAAATATTAGGTTCAGAAAAAGCACATTAGATAAGTATTTGGATGAACAAGAAAAGAAAAGCGAAGATAATTTAGAACAAGACCTAACTCCAAATAGAAGAGAAGAGAGTATAGTGGAACTTAGAGAAAGGTATAACAAGACAAATAAAGGAAAATCAATAGAAGAAATAATGCAAACTGTTAGAACTATGAGATAATTTAATTATGTTAAAAGCAATTTATTTGTAAAAATACTACACAAATAAAAAATAATGTGATACAATAAAAAACGAAAATTATAGATTAGAGTATTTAAAGCCTTGAAAATAGACGAAAAATTAAAAGGAGGAGAAAGATATGAGTCGGACACAGCAAATGGCACAATATAATTTCCTTAAACCTTAGAGCCACAAGGCAGGGGTAATTTGTGAAATCAATTTTGGAGCAATTTTGGTGCAATCATTTCTACTAATTTCAACAAATTTGGGTAAAATAGATAAAAAATGAGATAAAAAACAGTCAATTTCGGAGTGAAAAATACTCCCCTATTGACTATTTTTTTATGCTAAAAATTGTAAAAATAAACTCAAAAAATGGCAAATATAATTTTTAATATTATTGAAAAATCAATGAGTTTAGGAAGTTTATATACTAATCACAGTTGTACGAGATAATGATTACATAAAACAAAAGACAAACTTATTTTACACACAAAAATTTGTACAATCAACTGCTGCTAAAGAAATAATTTATACAAGTACAACTTGTTATATTTAATAAAAATTAGTGCAAAATAATTAATAATTTTAGCAAAAAAACTAAAAACAAGTATGTCTTGTGTTTTTTACAAGTAAAAAGTTGACAAACAGTAGTACAAAATGCTATAATAATTTCAGCTTATTTGAAATAATTGAAAATGCAGTAAAGCCTTATTTTATATAGGTTAGGTGGATTTTATGAATAAAAAGGAAGAGTTAAAAAGTAGGGTAAACTTCTCATATTATGAAGAAAATTTAACCCAAAAAGAGATTAGTTCACTATTAAATATTAGTAGACAAAGTGTAAATGCTATACTCAATGCAAACAGTAATCATAAAATAAGAAAGGCTAAAAGAATCGGAAAGAAGACAATAAACAGAAAGGTACAATTTCATAAAAATACAACTCCAACAATAGCCATTCCAAAAGACATGTTTGAACGAATAGGAATCAATGCTGAAAATAGAGATGCCGAAATAAAGATAGATGGTCAAAGTATAGTAATAAAAAGAAAAGATAAATAGATATTTTACATTATACATTCTTGACATTGAGCCGCCATAAATATGTTTCATGGTCATTAGGGGCAGCATTGAAAATTTAATGGCTTACCTAAAGCTAATAGGCTAACATATTTATACTGAATATCAAGAAATCGTTGCACTTGTATAAAGTAAAATAGTATATTATATTAATAAAAGATTAGGAGGACATAGAATGAGTGGATACAGAGAAGAGTTAAGAGGGGAATGGCTTGGCTACCCAGTAGGATTAGGATATACTATAATAAAGAATAAATTTACACTATATATGATTCAACAAAGTGAACAAAATATAATAGAAATAACAGATGAAAACCAAACAAAATTATTTCATTTTATTCCTATGGCACAAATAGATAAAGAAACAGCTGATTGGTTAATGAATGAATCTAAATCTAAATTAAAACCATTTCATGGAATAGAAGAATATGAAGAATATAGAAAAAAAGAACATGAAGAGTTTATGAAATCATAAAAGATATTATACGAGGAGAAAAGCAAATATGAAAGATTTAAAAATATTTACTGAAAATATTGAAGAAGAAGCTATAAAACAAATAAATTTATTATTAGAACAAGAACCATTTAAAAATTGTAAAGTTAGGATAATGCCTGATACACATGCAGGTAAGGGATGTGTAATAGGATTCACAGCAGATTTAGGAAATAAAGTTATACCTAATATAGTAGGAGTCGATATTGGTTGCGGAATGTTATGTGTAGAACTAGGAAATATAGAATTGAATTTAGAAAAATTAGATAGTGTAATTAATGAATATATACCAGCAGGAAGAGAGATACGAGAACAAAAAATAATAGATTTTGAAAAAATAAATGAATTATATTGTTTAAGGGAGTTAAAAGAAACAAAAAGATTTAATAAAGCTATAGGTACATTAGGTGGAGGAAATCATTTTATAGAAATAGATCAAGATGAAGAAAATAATAAATATTTAGTAATACATACAGGAAGTAGAAATTTAGGAAAACAAGTGGCAGAATATTATCAAGATTTGGCAATACAATTATGCTCTGGAAAAGAAGAAATGTTTTCAAAGAAAGAAGAAATAATTAAATCATACAAAAAACAAGGAAGAAAGTCTGAAATACAAAAAGCATTAAAGGAATTAGAAAAGCAATATAAACAAAATAAACCAGATTTACCAGATGAATTATGCTACCTAACAGGTAAATATAGAGAAATGTATTTGCATGATATGAAAATATGTCAAGAATATGCAAGTTTAAATAGAAGTTGTATTGCGAGAGAAATTTTAAAAAATATGGGGTTACAAATCTATAAACCACATTTTGAAACAATACATAATTATATATCTTTTGAAGATAATGTCGTTCGTAAAGGAGCAATATCTGCTAAAGAAGGAGAAAGAGTATTGATACCTATCAATATGAGAGATGGATCTATAATTGCAATAGGAAAGGGAAATGCTGATTGGAATCAGTCAGCACCACATGGAGCAGGAAGATTAATGTCAAGAAATAAGGCAAAAGAAATGTTTAATTTGCAGGAATTTAAAGAAAGTATGAAGAATATATACACAACTAGTGTAGTAGAAGAAACAATAGATGAAGCACCTTTTGTATATAAACCAATGCAAGAAATAATTGACAATATTCAAGAAACTGTAAAGATACAAAAAATAATAAAACCAATTTATAATTTTAAAGCTAAGAATTAAATATTATAAGAATAAAAATATGTATGATTATGAAGAAATATTAGTAAAAATAAAATAGTAAGTTGTCGATGAGAAAGATTTTTGAAATTGAAATGATATTTTGTTATTGTAACTTGAAAAACTACATACTCAATGCTTTTCACAGTTTATATTTTCTGATAACATTTAAAAAATTAATATGTTATAATGATAAAAAAGAAAAATTAAAAATATTAGGAGGTAACAAGTGAATAATAAAACAAACTATTTAGTAGGTTTTAATGCAATGCGATTTGAATTGAAAGAGATACATTTTATAAAAAGTTCTAAATCTGAAATCGAGAATAAATGCAATAACGCAATACAACAATATGACTTTTCAGATTATAATAATGGAGGATATATTAAAGGGTGGATAGAACGAGAATGCTTGAACAATATACTTTATATAGCAAGTCCTAATGTAATAAATTTACCAACAGATAGCGCAAATTTATTTCGCAATTCAGAGAGCCAAATATTTAACTTAAAATATTTAGAAAAGATTGAATTTGATAACATTAATACTTCAAATGTTACTGATATGAGTTTTATGTTTTTTGACTTAGAAAATATAACAAAGCTTGATTTAAGTATGTTTGATACAAGCAATGTAACCGATATGGAAGATATGTTTGGCTGTTGTTACAAATTGCAAGAAATAAAGCTAGAGTCATTTAATACACAAAAACTTACAAATATGTGTGAAATGTTTTTTGAATGTAAAAGTATAGAAAAATTATCATTAAAACACTTTGATACTACTAATGTAGAAGATTTTGAGTTGACTTTTGGATATATGGAAAATATAAAAGAATTAGATTTATCTAGTTTTAGAACAACTGGTGATATATGTACAACATATAGAATGTTTAAAGACTGTAATAATTTAGAAAAAATAGATATTAGGCAATTTATTTTTGATAATGTATTAGAAGACGATTATTATAGTATAAAGAATAATACTCTTCCAAAATATTATGAGATGTTTAGAGGGATACCTAGTGATGCTAGAATATATGTAAAAAGCAATAAAGACAAAGAGCAAGTAAAAATAATAGGAATGGGATTGATAGAAGATAAAAATATAATTGTAAAGAAATAATAAGGCTAATGTCAGCGACAACTTACAATATATAGAGGAGGTACGCAAATTGAAAAAAGAAAAATGGTTAATAATTATTGGAAATATTTTATTATTTATTACTTGCATACTTCAAGTAATAGTAAAATTAAGCAGTGAAGTTTATTACTATATCAGTTTTACTAGAATTAATTGGAATTGCATTAGGTAAAGAAGAATAAAATTACAATTTGAAAGGAATGGAAATGATACTACTATTAAAATATGGAAATACAAATTGTTATTATATAAAAGGTAAAAATGGTAGT
>CANOYI010000119.1 GCA_947571515.1 uncultured Clostridium sp.
CAGTTACCCATAATAGTTTCATAAGATTTTTCATAAACTGCTTCTAATTGGTCTATGTTTTGTAAGATAACACTAAATGATATTTTTCTACTTCTTGAAGTTGATATCTTTTTATCAAAGTCTGGTATTTTTCCTATATTCGCAAACTCGTCTAGGATAAAGAATGTTCTTTCTTTTAATGCTCCTCCATTTAAGTCTGCATGATCATATAATTGTTGTATCATTTGTGAGAAGAATATGGTTAACAAGAAGTCATAGGCTGTGTGTGTGTCAGATGATATAACATAAACTGCTGTTTTCTTGTCTCCTATTGCTTCAAAATCTATGGTATCAGTTGATGTTAATTCTGCTATTTCTTTTGAGTCGAATTTACCTAATTTTGATTGCAATGAACTTAAGATAGAACCATATGTTTTTTCTGGTGCAATTTCAATTGATTTGTAATACATTCTAGCTGGATGGTCATAAGGTAATTGACTGATTAATTCAGTTAATAAGTTACTTCCACCTTTATTATTAGCTGCTCTTACTAATTCTGCACAACTTGCTAAGTTCTGTTCTTCTTCTGGTCTCGTTGCTATCAAATAATAAATTAGTGCTTTTAGTAACATTTCTGCCATATCGTCCCAATAAGGGTCTGATGTATTAGATTCTGATTTCTGACCTTTAATTACGGTGTTGGCAATAACGTCAACATCTAATTCGGATGATATGTGCATTAATGGATTGTATCCATCACTATATTGTGGTCTTACTAGATTTAATACTTTGATTTCATATCCTTGTTCTTTTAAGTATCCTGCTGTTCTGTCATATAGTTCTCCTTTTGGGTCTGTAAATACATAAGAACCTAAACATTGATACGCATTGGGAATGGAGTAAGATGCTGATTTACCAGAACCTGATCCGTCCAACTACTAATACATTGACGTTTCCTCGTTTATCCACTGGCAAATAATTGTCTTCTGCTAGTATGATTCCTTTATTTCTATCTAGTATTTGATATTGCTCTCCTCGCTGACTCCAATCACTTGAACCATGTTCTATGTCTGTATATTCATTTTTGGGTGCTGTTCTTACAAAACCTATAAAGAAAAATACAGAATAAAATATAGTAACAACTAATAGAGATGAAAAAAAAGTCTCCCCTGCTCCTTGTGCAAATACGTTTCCAAATGTTTTTAATGGGCTCATGATAGATGAACCAAATGTATTGACAAATACTTCTAAGTTCATTTTCCCTTCTAGTCCTGCCATATGGTAACTATAAGCATATGGGGAAACAAATACTATGGCTATAAATATCCATAGTATAGCAAATACTATAAAATTCTTCCTGTTTTTCCTGATTGCTCCTTCTATTTTGTAATGCATAAAATCACCTACTCTTTTGTGCTTATTTATTAATCTCTTCCTTCTTCTCTATCGTATAATTTCTCTTTACCACCATTTTGTACTGATATTTCCAAATCTAAATTTTCATTAAATTCATACTTTATAAAATTTTTTACTTTACCATATTTTTTGGTTATTTTTACTGGTGGCCAGTTTAATTTTGACATTTCTATTCCTCCTCATTAATCTGTAATTTCAGGGGTTCCCCCTACCAAATTAATTTTTCCATTTTCTTCTCTTATTTCAAATACAAAATAAGATTTATATGGTTTCAATTTACATTTTCCTTTTACTTCATTTGTTTTTTCATCAAAATAAAGTATTGGTTTTATCTCTTCTGTAGTTTCTGGGTCGATAATTGATATTGGTCTCTTTAAATTAGGGGTATAATTAACATCTGTATACTCTTCTGACTTCTCAGAATATATGGTCTGAAACTTATATGGCATCGGCTTTTTAGATATTCTCACTTTATCATCATCTAAAATTCCATTGTTAATAACCACTTTATCTGTACCAAAAGACAAAATAACTAATTGATTCCCTTCTTTCTTTGGTTTGTCAACATAAAAGGTTTTTTTCTTGTTTTGTCCAACTAATTCTTCTGTGTATTCTAATCTTTCAACAGTAAATTTAGGTGAATCTTCTAAAAATTCCTTTTCTGTTTTATTTACTTCATATATGACTGTTTTTACTCCTTCTGGATCTGTTATACTAAAGTGTTTGCCTTGTATAGTATCCATTTTTTACTCCTCCGTTTCTATGTTTCTTAATCCATAGTTCGTCATTTGTTACAACACTATAATTAATTATAGCGAAAAATAAGCACTTTGTCAATACAAAACTTATGTAAATTACAAATTTTTCTGATTTCTAGGATTGAAACTTGATATTTCATTTAATTTTTCAAATATGGTTCGTTCTTGCTCTGTTAATTGTTTTGGTACAACTACTTTAATTTCTGCAATTAAATCTCCTCTTGTTCCATTCCCGTCTTTATAACCTTTTCCAGGAATTTTAATTCTTTCTCCCGTTTGGATACCTTGAGGTATATATATTTTAGTTTCATCATCAATAGAAGCTACATTTGCCCTAGCTCCTAAGGCTGCTTCCCATGGTGTTAATAATAAATCTGTATACAAATCACATCCCTTTAGTTTAAATGGTTTGTTATCTTCTATATTGATTTTGATTAATAAGTCCCCATTTTTTTCGCCATTTTCTCCTGGTTTACCTTGCCCTATTAAACGTATCTTTTCTCCGTTTTTAATTCCTTGCGGAATGGAAACTGATAAATTTCTTATCTTTCCTTCTACATTTCTTAATGATATTGTTTTCTCCATTCCATAAAAAGCCTCTTGTATACTAACACTAATTTCTGTTTCGATATTTTCTCCTTTGCCAGCAAACTTTTTCGTTTCTGCCTGTGTATCTTTGTCACTCTTTTCTATATTTCCCAAAAACATATTAATAATGGTTCCCTTTTCTCCTTTGCCAGAAAATGCTTTTTGACTTTTTCTAAAACGAGAGTTCCAAATTCTATCATATTTTTTCTTAGAAGCAGGAACAGATAGTATTTTATAAGCTTCATTAATATCTTTTATTCTTTCTTCTGCTAATTCATCTCCTATATTCAAATCCGGATGATATTTTTTAGCAGCTTGTCTATACGCAACTTTAACTTCATCTATTGAAACATGACTTGTTTCCAAATCTAGTATTTTGTAATAATTTTTAAAAACCATTTTTAACATCCTCCCTAAAAGGTATATCTATTATATCACAAATACAAAAAAAATCCATAGTTTTTATGGATTTTTCTAAATGATTTTTTCCTCGGTTCCTATACATAATTTATTGGTAACCCAAACTTTGCTTTGCACAGCTAGCTCATCTCCAAAATTATCTTGTACTTAGTTCAATCAATCTGCTCAATAATTCCTGATAACCGACACCACTTGCTTCAAATAATTTAGGATACATACTAATACTAGTAAAACCTGGTAAAGTATTTATTTCATTAATATAAATTTGATTTGTTTCTTCTTCAATAAAGAAATCCACTCTTGATAGTCCTTTTCCATCAATAGATTTAAATGCTTTTATAGCCTGTTTTCTAATTTCATTTGATAATGTTTCTGAAATATTAGCTGGTATTTCAGTTCTTGATTCTTCATTTTTATATTTTGCATCATAACTGTAAAAATCTTCTGCTGGTTTTATCTCTCCCACACATGAGGCAATCACTTCTTCATTACCAAGCACCGCACATTCTACTTCTTTCCCCACAATACCTTCTTCTATTAAAACTTTTGAATCGAACTTTCCTGCATATTCTATATATTTCTTTAATTCCTCTTTGTTTTCTGCTTTATTAACTCCTACACTAGATCCAGAGTTAGATGGCTTAATAAACATTGGAAATTTTAGATTAGTTGCTATCTTTTCTACCACTTCATTCAATGATATTGTCTCTTCACAGAAGTTTTTATCGATATAAATATAGTTATCTTTGTATTTTCTGATATATTCATATTTTGCTTGTTTTAATCCTGCTTTATCAAAAACAATTTTTGTATAAACTTTATCCATTCCTACACTAGATGCTAAAACGCCACATCCGACATATGGTTTTTTCAACAATTCAAATAAACCTTGTATGGTTCCATCTTCTCCATATAGCCCATGTAATACGGGAAATAAAATATCTAAATCTTGTAAATATTGCATAATATTTTCTATTTTTTCTTTCCCTTTAATTTCTTGACCGAATTCTCTTGTTTCTTCATTTTCTATGTATTGATACCAAGTCCCATCTTTTCCAATATAAATAGGAAATATCTCATATTTTTCTTTGTCTAAATTTTTTAAAATAGAATTGGCTGATACTACAGATACTTCATTCTCTGTTGACATCCCACCAAAAATAACTCCTAATTTTTCTCTTTTCATAATCTCTACACCTCTCTAAAAAATTTTTTCATCCAATTACTAGACCATAATATCTTTTTTCAACTGTTCTGCTATATCAAAAAACTTCATTCCATTAGAAGCCTTTAATAAAATAACATCTCCTGCTTTGGTAATCTCTTTTAAAGTATTTTCCAGTTCTTCTTTTGTTTTAAAGTAATAAATACTTTTTTCTGGCATGCCTATTTCCTTTGCTCTTTTTGCTATGTATTTGGCATTTTTTCCACTACACATTAAAATATCAATTTTATTTTGATAAACTTCTTCTCCTACTTTTTCATGTAATTCTTGTGTATATTGTCCTAATTCTAGCATATCTCCTAGCACAGCAATTTTTCTATTACTTTTCAATTTTGATAAATATTGCAAACTTGCTCGCATAGACTCTAAACTAGCATTATATGCATCATTGACAATTTTTATACCATTATCTAATTGTGTGATATCCATTCTCTTTTTCGTTAATTCAAATTCTTCAATTCCTTTTTTTATTTGATTCGTTTCTATTTTAAGTAATTTTCCAACACTGATAGCACATAAAGAATTTAATATAAAATGCTCTCCGCCAACTGGTACTTTTATTTTTACCTTTTCGTTATGAATTTTACAAGTAAATTCACTCGCATTTTCCTGTAACGTAATATGTTCTGCCATAATATTGCTTATTTCTTGAATTCCATAAGTAATAATATTCTTTTTATCCCTTAGTTCCTGCCATTTATGTAATAAATCATTATCATTATTAATAATAATAGTTGGATGTTCTGCTCCTTCTAGTATTTCTAATTTTGCTTTTAATATATTCTCCCTAGAACCTAAATTTCCAATATGAGAAGTTCCAATGTTAGTGATAATACAGACATTTGGCTTTGCAATCTCGCTTAATAAACGAATTTCGCCAAAATGATTCATTCCCATTTCTAGTACTATTGCTTCTTCGTCTTGTAATTTTAATATCGTAAATGGTAGCCCAATGTTATTATTATTGTTTCCGAATGGTTTTTAAAGTTTTATATTTTTGAGAAACCACACTTGCTACGATATCTTTTGTGCTTGTTTTTCCTACACTTCCTGTGATAGCAATGACTGGTATTTGATAAAAACTTCTTTTTAATTTCGCTATTTCATATAAAGCTTCCAAGGTATCTTTTACTTTTAAAATCGTTTTATTTGGAAACGCTTGTAATTCCTTTTCTTTGTATGAAACATCAGATACAATGACACAATCTGCTCCTTTTTCTAACGCTTGCTTCCAAAATAAGTTACCGTCAAATTTTTCTCCTTTGATAGCAATATAAGTATCTCCTTTTTGAATCGTTCTTGTATCTTTGGAAAAATTTTTACAAATAAATTCTGGATTACCTTGTATCAATTCTCCTTTTGTTACTTGCATAATTTCTCTTATCTTCAAATTTTTCATTTACCTTTTCACTCCTATTTTTCAAGGTGTATTTTCGTTCTGCTAAATTATATGC
>CANOYI010000120.1 GCA_947571515.1 uncultured Clostridium sp.
TTCTTTTTTCTTTCTTTTTTATGCTATATGTAAACCGATTTTTCGACTTTTTTTGATTTTCTTATTTTCTTTCTTTTTATTTGTCGCCTAATACTTTTTCGCATTCTATTTCACCTTTTTGTTATAAAAATTTTACTTTATTTATCTTTTTGCTTTATTTTGTTATTTTGTTTTTTCAAATCTTTGAAAATCGTTTTTATTTTTTGGGGGATTTTTTATTATTTATTTAATTATTTTTATTTAAATTAATCAACCTTTTTTATTTCTTTACATATTATATAATAAAAAAAGATTTTACAGAAATAGGAGAAAAAAGTGGATAATCTTTTAGATAATAATAACCAAAATAATAGAGGAGAACAAGAATCTCCTCATAAGAAAAAGTTTGATTTTAATTTATACAAAAAAAATACAATAAATTCTATTAATGACGTAGAACATTTTTTAAATAATTTTCATCATTATTTTAAATATTTTAAATTATATAAAATCATGAAAAAATAATAAATTAATTTTTTCTACTATATATCTCATTAAATTCATTATTTTCATTTCCGTTAATTAATATTTTAACCTGATTGATTTCCCTTAGTTCCGTTAGGGTATTAACAATACTATTAATCATATTTTCCTTTTCTTTCTCATTTTCTTTCGAATAATTTAAAAATTCAGTAGAAAAATCTAATACTACACAGTCTCCCTCTAAATAATTTTTATTTAATTTAGTATTTTCTGGTATTATTTTTTTATTTTTATCATTTTTAGGTCCTTCTATTAATAAATCAATTAGTTTTTCATAAGGATTATTAATAATTTCCTTTATATCAATTAATCTAGCTTCTGGATTTAATTGTTCTGTATCTTTGGATGGGAAATACAAACTAACGATAGTTTGCCTTACTTGTTCTTCTGCTATTTCCTCTTGAGGTATATATTCTTCCACAATTGTTTCTTTCTCTTCGTTATTTTTAACATATTGAATCCCTAAATATCCTCCTATTAATATAATAATTAATACCACTAAAAAAATGATTCCAATTTTCTTATTTTTCATAGACATCCTCCTTATTCTCTTTATTTACTAACTATATTATTATTTGTTTGTCCATTTTAGAACCATTTTATAGGAAGCTCTTTTTATTTGCTACTAAAATAACTGTTACAGTTCATCCTTAGTAATTTTTTAACTTCGAAACCCATCATTAATTTAAGGCGGCTTAATATATAACATAAAAAATCTGGCTATTTTTCATAAAAATTAACCATAATTTTTTCCTCCAGACCTAAAAGTATTACTTATCTATAAGCTCGCTTAATGATCGCACAGCTAAGAGCATCTCTAAAATCATGACCAGTATTTTCCATTTGACAAAAGGCTGTTTTCCGTATACAATTAAGGTAATTACACCAATGGCGACTTTGTGCCTGTCCCAAACTCGCCACCCATTACAACTCGTCATAGAAAGGAAGTTCTATTATGGAAGATATTTTACATGTTGGACTAGATGTTGGTTCAACTACTGTTAAGATTATTGTTATGGATAAAAATAAAAATACGATATATAAAGATTATAAAAGACATTTTTCAGATACTAAAAATACGGTTTGTGCTGTTCTTGAGGATTTGCTTACTAAATATCCTTTAGATTCTTTTACATTAGCTCTTACTGGTTCTGGAGCTATGTCTGCTGCTAAGTTTTTAGGTGTTAATTTTATTCAAGAAGTCGTTTCTTGTAAACGTGCCGTTGAGAAATATATTCCTAAAACAGATGTAGTGATTGAGCTTGGTGGAGAAGATGCTAAAATTATTTATTTTGATCAATCGATTGAACAACGTATGAATGGTACTTGTGCTGGTGGAACAGGAGCATTTTTAGATCAAATGGCTTCTCTTTTACATACGGATACTTCTGGTTTAAACGAACTAGCTAAAGGATATTCTACCATTTACCCAATTGCATCTCGTTGTGGTGTTTTTGCTAAAACTGATATCCAACCTTTAATCAATGAAGGTGCTGCTAAAGAAGATATTGCTGCTTCTATTTTTCAAGCAGTTGTTAATCAAACGATTAGTGGTCTTGCCTGTGGTAGACCCATTCGAGGTAACGTAGCATTCTTAGGAGGTCCTTTAAATTATTTGTCAGAGTTAAGAACTAGATTTATTGAAACACTTGGATTAAAAGATAATGAAATTATTGTTCCAGAAGAAGCACATCTGTTAGTAGCCAAAGGTGCTGCTTTAGATTCAATTCACTCTGATGTTATTACTACTAACGAATTACAACAAAAAATTGAAAATTTGAAGAACTCTCAAGATAATACAACACATCCTTTGGACCCTTTATTCAAAGATAAAGAAGATTATGAAATTTTTAAAAGTAGACATAATGCAAGCAAAGTGGAAAGAACTCCTTTAAAAGATTATGCAGGAAACTGTTATCTTGGTATTGATGCTGGCTCTACTACAACTAAGCTAGTTTTAATCGATAAAGATGGAAAATTACTATATTCTCTTTATGGAAGTAACGAAGGAAATCCTTTAAAAAGTGTTATGAATATGTTAAAGCAACTATATACTGTATTACCAGAAAAAGCTCTCCTAAGATATAGTGGTGTGACTGGATATGGTGAAAAATTAATTCAATCCGCTTTAAATGTTGACATAAATGAGATTGAAACCATTGCTCATTATACAGCAGCTAAAACCTTTGAACCTAATGTTACTAGTATTGTTGATATTGGTGGACAAGACATGAAATACATTCGTATGAAAAATGGTTCGATTGACAATATCCTGTTAAATGAAGCCTGTTCGTCTGGATGTGGTTCTTTCATTGAAACCTTCGCAAAAAGCCTAAATATAGAAATCTCTGAATTTGTAAAAGAAGCTATCAAAGCCAAAAGACCTGTTGATTTAGGTTCTCGATGCACGGTATTTATGAATTCAAAAATCAAACAAGCCCAAAAAGAAGGTTATTCTGTTGGAGATATCTCAAGTGGTCTATCTTACTCTGTTATTAAAAATGCTATCCAAAAAGTAATGAAAGTTAGAGATGTAGAAACACTTGGAAAACACATTGTAGTACAAGGCGGTACTTTTTACAATGATGCAGTTCTTCGTGCTTTTGAATTAATCGTTGGCAAAAATGTAGTTAGACCTGATATTTCCGGTTTGATGGGTGCTTATGGTATGGCTCTTATCTGTAAAGAACAATACGAATCCAATTTAGATATGGAATACCAATCCACCCTATTAAAAGCAAATGAATTAGACGATTTAAAAATTAACATAACGCACACTCGTTGTAATAATTGTGAAAATCATTGCAAATTAACAATTAATAAATTCAGTAATGGGCAAATTCATGTATCTGGTAATCGTTGTGAAAAAGGTGCTGGCATCATTACAAAGGCAAAAGAATTGCCAAACCTTATTCAATATAAACAAGAAAGAATTTTTGACTACAAACCTTTAGAAGAACAATTTGCAGTAAGAGGAACCATTGGTATTCCTAGAGTTTTAAACATGTATGAAGATTACCCTTTCTGGTTTACTTTCCTAACTAGCTTAGGTTTTCGAGTTATTCTTTCTGAAAAAAGTACACGTAAAACCTATGAAAAAGGAATGGAATCTATGCCATCTGAATCCGTTTGTTATCCAGCCAAACTTTCACATGGTCATATAGAAAGCTTACTAGAACAAGGAATTACAACTATATTTTATCCTTGTATTCCCTATTCAAGAAAAGAGTATGAAAAAGCAGATAACCACTACAATTGTCCTATTGTTATTTCTTATTCTGAAGTACTTAAAAACAATGTCGAAAATCTAAAAAAAGGTAACATAAAGTTTTTGAATCCATTTTTACCATTTGAGCAAAAGAATCTTGTTAAAAAGATAATGGAATTAGAAGAATTTAAAGAATACCACTTTACCAAAGCAGAATTAATGGAAGCTGCCAAAAAAGCAGAAGCTGAATATCAAAAATGTAAAAAAGACATTCGAAGTAAAGGATCTGAAACCGTAAGGTACCTAGAAGAAAATAACTTAAAAGGAATTGTTTTGGCTGGTAGACCTTATCATGTTGACCCTGAAATTAACCACGGTATTGATACTTTAATTACTTCTTTAGGACTTAGTGTTTTAACAGAAGATAGTGTATCTGATAAAACAGAAGCCAAAAGACCAATTCGAGTCGTTGACCAATGGGTATATCATGCAAGATTATATGCGGCAGCAGATTTTGTAGGAAAACATGACTGTTTAGAATTAGTTCAATTAAATTCCTTTGGCTGTGGTGTAGATGCGGTAACAACAGATCAAGTAGAAGAAATACTAAATAGCTACAATAAAATGTATACTTTAATAAAAATAGATGAAGTAAATAATTTAGGAGCTGTTAGAATTCGTATCCGTTCTTTATTAGCTAGCATAAAAAAACGCGAACAAGAAAAAAGACAAGGAAAAGCAGAAGGAGACTATGGTCTTAAGAAAAAAATCTTTACCAAAGAAATGCGTAAGGATTACACCATTTTAATTCCGCAAATGGCACCTATTCACTTTGAATTATTAGAAGCAGCTGTCCGTTCTTCTGGTTATCATGTTGAACTATTACGAGAATGTACACAAAAGACGGTTGAAACTGGTTTAAAATATGTCAATAACGATGCTTGTTATCCTTCTATTTTAGTAACAGGACAAATGATAGAAGCTCTTCAATCTGGAAAATACGACTTAAACAAAACAGCTTTAATTATGTCACAAACAGGTGGCGGTTGTAGAGCTACAAACTATATTGGCTTTATTCGTAAAGCTTTAAAAGATGCTGGATTTGAGCATATACCGGTTATCTCTTTTAATATCGTTGGAATGGAGAAAATGCCTGGATTTAAACTAACCATTCCTTTGGCAGAAAGATTGCTAAAAATGCTTGTTTATGGTGATTTACTACAAAAAATGCTAACTAAAAATAGAGCCTATGAAAAAAACAAAGGAGAAACCCAAAAGCTTTTTGATACTTGGATGGAAAAATGTAAAAAACTATTAGCCAAATCAACTAATAAAGAATTTAAACAAAGTATTTATGATATTGTAAATGATTTCGAAAAAATAGAACTAGATACATCGATTGAAAAGCCACGTGTTGGAATTGTTGGCGAAGTGTTAATTAAATATCATCCTTTTGGAAACAACTATGTAGCAGAAATGTTAGAAAAAGAAGGAGCAGAAGTTATTTTACCTGACTTTATGGGATTTGCTAAATTTATGTGTACACACAAAATTACCTTTAACAATTTGTTAAATACCAATAAAACCTCTGCTAAAATTATGAAAGCAGCAATTAAACTGATTGATATTCTCGAAAAAGATGTAAAAATAGCATTATCTAATTCTAAAAAAGGATATTTACAACCTTGTGATATCTGGCACTTAGAAGAAAAAATTAAAGATGTTTTATCCATTGGAAATCAAACTGGTGAAGGTTGGTTCTTAACAGCTGAAATGATTGAATATATTGAAAATGATATCCCAAATATTGTATGTGTTCAACCATTTGCTTGCCTGCCAAATCATGTCGTTGGAAAGGGAGTTATTAAAACCATTCGTGAGAAATTCCCAGAAGCCAATATTTCTCCTGTAGATTATGATCCTGGTGCCAGTGAGTCAAATCAAGCCAATCGAATTAAATTATTGATGACGGTTGCAAAAGATAATTTACAGGCAAAACGAAATAGAAAGCAGGCTTTAGAAAATGAAAATAAACAGATAGGGAATAATTTCAGTAATAACGAATGAAACCGAATAGAATGAAAAACGTAGTGAAATTAATAAA
>CANOYI010000121.1 GCA_947571515.1 uncultured Clostridium sp.
TACAACAATATGATAATGAGGGACAAAGATACTTTTTGGCTTATTTATTAAGAAAGGGTTATAATTTGGAAATAAAAGAGAGCAAAATAATTTTCAAAGATATAACATCTGAAGAAAAAGTAAAAGAAATGATAGAACACTATAACAATGATAGTAGAATAGATAACCTTAATATTAAAAGACAATCTATAAGAGAAGCAAGAGCAATAGGATTAGAAGAATATAGCCAAATGGTAGATAAAAAATTGAGGAGTTTGAATCAAAAGGAAAGGGAAAAAACAGAGAGATAATTTTTATAAACAAGTCGACCTAGGTTGATTTGTTTTTTTTACATAGTCATCATTATTGATGGCTGATTTTTATGAAAGGAGGGTAAAAAGTGTCAAAGTGTAAAGTAATTGCCATAGCTAATCAAAAACGGTGGAGTAGGAAAAACAACTACAACAGCTAATTTGGGAAATGGGCTAGCTAGAAAGGGGAAAAAGGTATTACTAATAGATTTAGATCCACAAGGAGATTTGACAACATCATTGGGGTACAAAAATCAAGACAAAATGGAGATAACAATAAAAAATATTATGGAGAAAGTAATACAGGAAAAGCCTATAAGCAAGAATGAAGGAATACTACAAAATGCAGAAGGTGTAAATTTAATGCCTGCTAATATTGAATTAGAAGCACTAGATATATCGTTAGTTAAATATATAAACAAAGAAAATGTATTGAAACAATACATTGATAATGTTAAAGAAGATTATGATTATATTTTAATTGATTGTAGACCTTCATTAGGGCTTCTTACAATAAACGCACTTGCAACAGCTGATAGTGTAATTATTCCAGTTCAAGCTCAATACTTACCTCTTAAAGGAATGACACAGCTAATACAAACAATAGATAAAACGAGAGTACAGATAAATCCAAGACTAAAAATAGATGGAATATTATTGACCATTGCAGATATGAAAACAAATTTAGCAAAGACAACAATAGAAACATTAAGAAATAGTTATGGAAGCAGAATAAAGATATACAACACAGTAATTCCTATGGGAGTAAAAGCAGCCGAAAGTACGATAGAGGGCAAGAGTATATATGCTTATGACAAGAAAAGTAAGCCAGCAGTAGCTTATGAAAATTTTACGGAGGAGGTGTTGAAAAATAGCGAAAAGACCAGAGATAGAACTACCCAGTGTAGATGAGTTACTAAAATTTAGCACAAATAAAGGAAAAGCTGAAACAGTAGTAATATTAAATCCATACGATATTACAGATTTTCCAGATCATCCATTTAAAATAACAGACAATGAAGAAATGGACAATATGGTAGAAAGCATAAAAGAAATAGGTGTAAAAGTGCCAATTTTAGTAAGACCAAAACAAAATGGTGGCTATGAAATGGTAGCAGGACACAGAAGAAATTATGCAACAAAAAAGGCAGGATTAGATGGAATACCTGCTATTGTTAGAGAAATGACAGATGAAGAAGCTACTATTATAATGGTAGATAGCAACATACAAAGAGAAAAAGTATTGCCATCAGAAAAGGCATTTGCTTATAAAATGAAGCTAGAAGCTATAAAAAGACAAGCAGGCAGACCAAAAAAGGAAAATTCCCGACAAGTTGTCGGAAATTATGAAAGTGCAGATTTAGTTGGCAAAGACAATGGAGAAAGTGGCAGACAAGTTCAAAGATATATAAGGCTAACAGAACTGATACAAGAATTATTAGACATGGTGGATATAGGTAAAATATCTTTTAGCCCAGCTGTTGAAATTTCCTATTTGTCTAAAGAAGAACAAAATCTATTATTATGCTATATAAAAAAATATGATGCAACGCCCTCACAATCACAAGCAATATATTTAAAAAAGTTAAGTCAAGAGGGAAAACTTACAACAGATAAATTGGAAGAAATAATGTCAGCAGAAAAACCAAATCAAAAGCCAAAATATAATATACATTATGATAGGTTTGAAAAATACCTGCCTAGAGATGTAGTAACAGAGAAAGAAGTGGAAGATTTCCTTTTTAAATGTGTAGAAGAACATCACAGAAGATTAAAACAAAGACAAATGGCTAGATAATTTGTGTGGGAGTACAAAATAATAATAATATTTTAATTTGTATATTTGAAAGTAACTAAACATTGTAGTAAAATAAAGAAAAAAAGGAGATGTTTGGTTATGAGTAAAAATAAGAAATTCATTATTTTAATTACAACATTAGTTATAGTAGTATTAGGAATTGTAGGAATATTCATATATAAGAATAGGAAAGTTGATAATATTGTTATTGGGGAAAACAATAAAAATCAAGTGCAACCAAATAATGAACAAGAAAATATAATAGACAATGAAAATATTATTGAAAATACAGCAGAAAACAATGTAGAGCAAAGTAATACTGTTGAAGATAATACAACATCACAAAATCAAGCAGTAGAAGAAAGTAAAACAGTAGAAACTACACAACCAGTTCAAGAAAAAAATGTAAAGACATCAGCTAAAAAAGAAAATAATAAAACTACAACAACAAGTAAACAGCAAACAACACAAGAAAAAACACCATCACAACCTCAAAAAAGTGAGCAAAGTTCTAAAAGTGAACAAACAACAACACCAGTAAAAAATAATGATAGTAGTTATAAAGAGCAAGAAGTTCAAATTGCACCAAAGACAGAATGCAAAGGGAATAATCATAAAGTAGGTGCAGGAAATACTGGCAAATGGTTTGAAACACAAGAACAAGCAGCTGCATATTTCAAAACAGAAATAGCAAAGTGGGGAAAGCAATGGGAGAATTTTGAAATAACAGATGAAGAATATCATAAAAATTGCCCTTACGGGTACGAAGTTTGGACTTGTCCTCAGTGTCAAAAATGGACAGTAAACTTCTATTATAATAAATAACAAAATAATAATATTTGATTTAAGAACAGGTTATAAAGACTTGTTCTTTTTTTCGTTAAAAGGAGGAAAATTTAATGTTAAAAGCAAAGAAGTTAAAGAAAGTTATAGCTTTAATGTTTATAGCAATCACATTGTTAAGCACAGCACAACCTATTTTTGCAGTAACAGATAGTGGTAGTGGAAAATGGACAGCAGGACAATGGGATTCTAATATTTACACAACAGATAATAAGTCAGATTTAGGAATGCTTATGAGAAGATTAGTAAATACCACAACAGGAGAAAAAATCACAGTATTTTGTGCAGAACATGGTGTAAATTCACAAACAGGAACAGTAGAAACAGGAACACATAATACACCAACAGATCCTAAAGTAAAAAGAGCTTGTAAAGTAGCTTTCTTTGGGTGGTATCAAAAATATGGTAATTATTGCATTGATGGTGGAATAATGGCAGCAGATATGAATTCAAGAAAAATGGACTATGTATTCACACAACAAATGGTATGGTCAACATTAGGACAAAGTAATGCTACTTTTAGAAATGCAAGTATTCAAAGCCAATATGAAGCATTTAAAGCAGATATAAATGCAAAAATTGATAATATGGAAAGAAAACCAAGTTTTTGTAGCGAAACAATAACAGTTGAAGTAGGACAAACAAAAACACTTACAGATTCTAATAATGTGTTAGGACAATATGTTAGTTTTGATAAAACAGTAGATGGAATAAGAATAACACATAACAAAGGAGAAAATACATTAAATGTTACAGCAAATGAAGATTGCACAAAGGAAGCAATAAGAATATCAGAAAATACAATGTTTGATTGGGGTGTTATCAAAGAAGAAACACATAACCAACATTCAACAGTATATTTCACTTTTAGAGACGGAGTACAAAATCAATTATACTCTTTGAATTACAATGATCCTGTAACTATGTCTTTAAGTTTCAAAATAAATCTTTTAGGAAATTTAGAGTTAAGTAAACTAAACACAAATGGAGATTTAGTTGACGGAGCAATATTTAATGTAACAGGAGAAAATGGATTTAATCGTGATGTAACAGTAACAAATGGAAAAATCAAGTTAGAAAAATTAAGAAAAGGAACTTACTATATAAAAGAAAAATCAAGCCCAACAGGTTATTTACTAAATACAGAAACTTATACAGCAGAAGTAAAACCTAATCAAACAACAGAGCAAGCAATAGTAAACACAGAGCCAACAGCAGAAATTACAGTAACAAAAACAAATACAAATGGAGATAAAGTACAAGGAGCAAAATTTCAAATAATTGCTAATGAAGATATATACAATGTTGCCAGAACAGTAAAACACCACTCAAAAGGAGATGTAGTAGCAACTATTACAACCAATAGTGTAGGAGTTGCAAGCAAATCAAATTTGCCACTTGGAAAATATAAAATTAAGGAAATTGAAGTGCCAACAGGTTACTTATTAAATACTGAACAAAAGGAAGTTACTTTAAGATATAAAGACCAAAACACAAATGTTATATTTGGAAGTGTTACAGTAGAAAATACAGAGCCAACAGGAAATTTAATTATTGAAAAGACAGATAAAGAAACAGGAAATAAAAATAGAGTAGATAAAAAGTCACATCACGGAGATGCAACACTTAAAGGAACTGAATATACTTTATATGCAAAAGAAAGAATAACAAATGTTGCAGGAACAATAAAATATTTTGATAAAGATGAACAAATTGCAACATTTACTTTCAATGAGTATGGAGTAGCTAGTATAAAAATAACAAATAATAATACACCTGCAAAAATAAGTGTAGAGGGAACAAAATTAACAGGACTACCAATGGGAAAATATTATGCAAAAGAAACCATAGTACCAACAGGTTATATGCCAGATACAAAAGTGTATGATTATACATTTTCATACAGAGATATGAATACAAAGGTTATAGAAGTAGCAGGAACAGTTACAAATACAGTAGAAAAAGCACCTTTTGAAGTAATCAAGGTTAGCACAAATGAAAATGCAACAGCAGAAACAGTAGCAAATGCAGAATTTACAGCAATACTTTCAAAATATGTTGACTATTACGGAAGTTTTGATGAAGCAAAGAAACATTTAAGCGAGTTTGCAACAGATGAATATTCAACATTTAGAACAGGAACTAATGGACACGGAATTTCTGGACTTTTAGCTTATGGAGAATATACAGTAAATGAAACTTATACACCATCTCCAGAGATAACAACAGTTGAACAATTCTATGTAACAATAGATAAAGACAGTAAAACACCAGTTAAAGAACTTGTTGAAAATGATTTGCCATTTGAGGCATATATAAAAATGCAAAAACAAGATAAAAAGACAGGAAAATTTGTAACTTATTCTAATGCAACATTTGAATTATATAGATTAAATGAAGATACAAACAAATGGGAACAAGTACAATGTAAAATTAGCGATAAATATTATAAAACTTGGACTACAAACAGCGAGGGAGTTGCAAAAACAGAAACAAAGTTAGAAGCAGGAAAGTATAAATTAACTGAAATAAAAATTCCAACAGGATTTATACAATTAGATGAAGAATTAACTTTTAAAGTAGATAACAGAAACTCTACACTAAATTATGATAAAGACTGGGATGCTTGGATTACAGTAACAGTAAAAAATGAGCAACCAACAGGAACACTAAAATTAAATAAAAAAGTAGCATTAAGAGAAGATATGGACAAAACAATGATAAAAGATATTGACTTTACAAAAATATCTTTTGAATTAGTAGCAGATGAAAAAATAATTGATTATGCTGACGGATCTACTATATATGAAAAAGGAAAAGTAGTAGGAAAATATAATTTAAAAGCTGATGG
>CANOYI010000122.1 GCA_947571515.1 uncultured Clostridium sp.
CTATAAATCCTGCTGCTCCTGTTACTAATACATTTTTACTCATTTTCATCTTCCTTTCTTTCTATTCTTCTATTCATATAATTCATTGCAAGCGTTGCAATTTCATCCATCTTTTCTTTCGTATATGGGTCTTGACAATTCAACCTTTTTATAAATTGAGCAATATAATCATTTTCTTTTATAATTCTCAAGCTTTCTTTAAAATTCAATGCATAAATATGTGCTATAATAGCAACCATAATATCCATATCACTTTTGGCTTTTGCATACATTAAAAGTTTTTCTTTTTTAAATTCTTCAAAAAACTCTGAACTTAACACTTCTTTTGAAATATCTTCACATCCTAAATGTCCAAACTCTTCTACTCTTTTGCCTTCTAATATAGCTCTAAATATATCAATATTATCAGCATCTCGAACAATTTGACAATATAACAATTCTTGTTCAGACAAACCTTTTTCTATTTCAAATTTATTATGGTTATTAATCGCTTTATAAATGATAGCATCTTTTGTGTCTTCTGGTAGAAATTTTCTAACTAACTTATCTCCAAATAATACTTCTACACCTTTTTGTCCATGGTCAATACTAACTTTATCTGAATAAGTATGATATAATCGAACCTGCTCAAATCTTCCAATGTCATGCAATAAGCCAATTAATTCAGCTAAATCTTGCTCTTCTTCAGACAAGTTAAGTGATTTTGCAATTTTTCTAGCATTTTCAGCCACATGATACATATGAATCACCTTGATATGTATCTTAGGCTCCGTAATATCATAATTTGAAATGTATTCTTTAAAGGCTGTTTTCGCCTTTAGTAAGTCTAGCACTTAAAACACTCACCCTCCAATTTCTTATTATTTTTTTGTCTAAAATATTTAAAAGAATAGTTATATTTTAACGACGCAAGATGGCTATTATTTTAAAAATTCAAACAAATCTGTGTTTTTTAATTCTTGTAAAGAAGGCCATTTAGCATCTTTTTCAGAAGTCAATAAATCGGATTCTTTCCTATCTCCTAAAGGCCATTCAATTCCTACTTCTGGGTCATTCCAAGCCAGTCCGCCTTCTGCCTCATGATTATAAATATCATCGCATTTATAAGTAAATTCGGCTTCTTCTGATAACACTAAAAATCCATGTGCAAATCCTCTTGGTATCATAAACATTTTTTTATTTTCTTCTGAAAGAAGCACACCTTCCCATTTTCCATAGGTTTTGCTCCCTGGTCTTAGGTCTACTGCTACATCAAATACTTCACCTTTAATGACTCTTACTAACTTGGCTTGTGTATTTTCTTTTTGGAAATGTAGTCCTCTTAAGACACCTTTTCTTGATTTTGATTGATTATCTTGCACAAAGTCATAATGTAAACCAATTTCTTCAAATTCTTCTTTACTATAGGTTTCCATGAAATATCCTCTGTTGTCGCCAAAAACTTCTGGCTCTACGACATATACTCCATCAATCGAAGTTTCTATCTTTTTAAATTTTCCCATTGTTTTCCTCCTTTTTTTCTTTTTCTAGTCTTTTATTTATTTTTCTAGCTAGTTTTATCATAGGTTGTTCCACTAATTGATTCATAATAATTGCTACTATTATACTGATGATAAATATTAATAATGAATTTACTAATACATTATCGCCTTTTATTTTATTTAGTACAATAAAGTGTATTAAATAAAGTGAAAAACTAATTTTTCCTATATAAATTAAAATTTTCGATTGGTTAAAATAATGGATGATATATTTGCTATTTTGTATGGCTAAGATAACGATGCTCCATGCTAATCCAAAAAACAAATATTTATTTAATAAATAACCATCTGGTTCTATCTTAAAAATTAAATTTCTAACATACGGTATCGATACTATCATCAGCAACATTATAACAAAGAAAATAATGTCATATATTACTTTTTTTTCCTGTTTCTTTTCAAATTTCTGATAAGCAAAAGCTAAAATCATTCCCATCAAAAATACTGGCATATACCATCTAATGTGAATCGAATTTTCTTCATACAAAGTATAGGGTGATAAAATTGCAGTTGCTATTAATAATATTATTAGGAATAAAATTGCTCTTTTTTGATTTTTTATTTTATCAATAAAAAACATTATTATTGGGACTAATATATAAAATACGAATTCAACTGGAATTGTCCAAAAATGCCCCATACCTTCCATTAAAAAAATATGTCTTATCACTGTTTTAGGCTCTGTTATATATCCTACCAAAAATGCTATGATTAGAGTTACAATATAACAAGGAAAAATTCTAAAAATTCTTTTTATATAAAATTCTATCACATCTTTTATTTTAAATTCTTCTTTATTTAGCCATTGAGATGTTAATAAAAAAGCACTTAATATAAAAAACAACCATACTCCTATTTTTCCACAGCCCGAAACATTTTTACCAACACCTGGTATTACTGATATGATATGAGCTATTACTACCATTAGACAAGCTAATCCTCTTATGGAAGTTAAATAATTGGTATTATTCTTCATGGCAACCTCTCTCATCTATTTGGTCTTTCTCAATTATTTTTTGTATGATTAATAAATTAATGATGACAATTGAAATATACCAAAATAAACATGTTCTTTCTTCTGACGCATATATCGTTGGTGAAAATGCCATAATATATCTACTGATAACTCCTACACAAAACATATTAGCTGGCAAAAATCTTTTCATTTTATGTTTTTCCGTTGCAAAAATTTTATATAAACAAATGGTTATGAGTATTAAGGTCATTATATATACTACTATTTTGAATATCGTATAAATTCTCATCGTTTCTAAAAGTTGTGTCTTTCTAAAACCTGCAATTAATGATATGCATTCATTATATAATCCATAGATAACAACTGGACTGATACCTAGTATTTTCCACTTAAGAGACAGCTTTTGTTTCATCATAGCATAAGCTATTAGTACTAATAACGCAAAAAATAGAATTCTCCATCTATCCATAACGTAATACATCATAGAAGTTAAGCCTTGTTCCAATTTTGTCAAAATTGAAGTTTCCTTAAAATCTTGATAATATCTGTTAGCTTCTTCTATTGTTCTTGCTGTATTTCCTGGGCAAGTAAGAATAAAAATTAAACTTACTATTATAACAGTATACATAATAAATAGTAGCGGTTTTACTTTCTTATTTTTGATACTATATAAAATCATTGGTGTAAAGCTCAGGAATAAAATTCCAGCCATTTGTTCTTGATTCGCAGCATAAATAATAGCTAGGATAAAAGTCAAGGCTTGCCACATTGGTATCTTTTTATCTTGTATCATTTTCTTAATAGCAATCAGTGAATACATTCCCAATGCTGCTACCCATAAGTAATTATTAAAAGTTGCTATCCAGCCAGCTTCATGAAAAATGCTAAAGGGTAATAATAATACAGATATACATATTATACTATTTTCTATCTTTTTATTTTGAAAAACAAATAACTTTTGTATCGAATAGATCAATAAACCATACATTGCTACATTGGCTATCTTCCATATAATCATTGGTAGAAAATTAGAAAATGTTACTAAAACAGCTTCTATCACTATTCTTGATGTCCAAGTATAATATCGTTCTGATAAATAGTCTATTAGTCCCCTATGAGCACATGCACTAGAAAAGAAAATATCATCTCCCTCTTTTGTCATAAACAGTTCAATACATAACATTAAAGCTAAAAATAGAAATATGGGAAATGCATCAGATTGATATATTTTTTTCACTTTTTCTTTCATTTGCAATTTCATTCCTTCCTCAAGGTACATTTCGGTTGGAAAAGAATTAAATTTTGGCAAGGAAAATTTTATCTACTATTTTCACGTAGCTAAAATTGTAATTATTTTTCAACCTTACTTTCAGCTAAATCTTTTAAATATTTCCCATATGCTGTTTTCATATATTTATCTGCTAAACTTGATAATTGTTCTGCTGTAATCCAGGCCTTTTGATAAGCAATTTCTTCTGGACAACAAACTTGCATTCCTTGTCTCTTTTCAATGGTTTGCACAAAACTAGCTGTTTCCAATAAAGCATCATGTGTTCCTGTATCAAACCATGTCATTCCTCTTCCAAAAGTCTCTACATATAATTGATTTCTTTTCATATATTCTTCATTAATAGAAGTGATTTCTAATTCCCCCCTAGCAGAAGGTTGAATGTTTTTAGCAATTTCCACTACATCATTTGTATAGAAATATAGTCCTGGCACAGCATAATTGGATTTAGGATTTTGAGGCTTTTCTTCTATGCTTATCGCTTTCCCCTTTTCATCTATTTCAACAACTCCATAGGCTCTTGGATCTTTTACTTGATAACCAAATATAGTAGATTCATTCTCTCTTTCGCTAGCATTTTTCAACATTTCTGATAAATGAGAACCATAGAACATATTATCTCCTAAAATCATAGCTACATTATCTTGTCCTATAAACTCTTCTCCAATGATAAAGGCTTCAGCTAGTCCATTTGGCTTTTCTTGTACCTTGTATTCAAAATGCATCCCCCACTTTGAACCATCGCCTAATAATTCTTGAAAAGTTACAATATCTCTTGGTGTTGATATTATTAAAATTTCTTGTATTCCAGCCTCCATTAAAACAGAGATTGGATAATAAATCATTGGTTTATCATAAACTGGCATAATTTGTTTTGAAATAGCATGGGTTAATGGATATAATCTGGTTCCACTTCCCCCTGCTAAAATAATTCCTTTTCTATTTTTCAAACCTCTTCTCCTCCTCTAAATATCGTTTTAAAGCATCTTCCCACTCTGGAACTGTAATTCCTTGGGCTAACAATTTTTCTTTTGACAATTGTGAATTCTTTGGTCTTTTCGCTTGTGTTATTTTCATCATTTCTATATATTTTTCTGTGGTAACTGGATTCACTTGGCAAATCGTTCCTGTATATTCAAAAATTGCTTTTGTGAAATCATACCAAGTTGTATAGCCTTGATTGGTTGCATGATAAACGCCATAAGGTATTTTCTTCTCAATGGCTTCTCCAATGATACTGGCTAAATCCTCTGCATAAGTAGGTGAACCATGTTGATCGGCTACGACGCTAATTTCATCTTTTGCTTCTCCCAAATTTAACATCGTCCTTACAAAGTTATTACCATCTCCATATAACCATGCTGTTCTAAAAATGTAATATTGTTCAGTATTTACTTGGATTTGTTCTTCTCCATGTAATTTAGTAACTCCATAAACGGTAACAGGTGCTTTTTCATCCTCTTCTTTGTAATCTTTTTCTACTTCTAAATCTCCACCAAACACATAATCTGTACTAATATGCACTAATACACTATTATTTTCTTTCGCAGCCTTTGCTAAATTTCCTGGTCCATTGGCATTGATTTTTTCTACAATCTCTCCTGCTGTCTCTGCTTTATCTACTGCTGTAAATGCTGCACAATTGATAATATACTCAGGTTTGCAATCTGCCACAAACTTTGAAACAGCCTGTTCATCTGTAATGTCTAAATCTGCTACATCTGTACAAATCAATTCATTTCCTTTTTCCAATCTTTTTTTTACTGACTTAGCAAGCATTCCCTTTGCCCCTGTTATTAATATTTTCATTTCTTGCACTTCCTTTCGATTTTTTATATTGTAGGAAAGTTCTCCCAGTGGGAGAAATTTCCGTACAAGATAAATATGAAACTTCTTAGAATTTCTAAGCAATTACCATTGCATAGAAATTCTTAAAACTC
>CANOYI010000123.1 GCA_947571515.1 uncultured Clostridium sp.
GTAGTGGAGCCACCCCTCAGATACCCCGCAGCTCTGCTGCGGGGTAGTTCATTATTCGGATATAATGTTATTTACCTTTATTTAGAGAAAAAATAGTTAAATATTGTTTCTTAAAATTGACCAATTTAAATAGAATGGGTATAATAATATTATTTTAAATTAAAAGGAGCATGACGTCTATGCTGACCAGAATAGTAATTGAAAACTTTAAGTCATTTGATAAACAAACAGAACTTATAATGGTATCATCATCAAAAATACGTACAAAGCCAAATCATAGAATAAAAGTTAATAGTAATACAAGGCTATTAAAACATGCTGTTGTATATGGTGCAAACGCTTCTGGCAAAAGTAATCTGGTTGATTTTTTTGATTTTTTCAAATTAACATTAGAGGATGGCTTACCAGTATGGGGTGCGAAATATTTTTGCCGTAATGATGAAATGAATGAGAAACGGAACAGTATTTTTGAAATACAAATGGAAATTAATGGAAAATTTTATGCCTACGGTTTTTCTGCAATTCTTGCTGACAGGTGCATTACAGGAGAATGGCTGTATGAGCTTTACCAGAATGGCAGTTCAAAATGTATTTTTGAAAGGGAAAAAGCATCAAAGCCTTTGATTGATTCTTCTGTTATATTATCAAAAGAGGAATATAACCGGTTTGAAACATATGCTTCCGATTTTGAAGATAATATAGCTGATTTATTTCTAACAGAGATGAATCATGGCAAAAAGATTTTAGAAAATTCTAATTTACAAGTATTTAAAAAAGTTTATAACTGGTTAAAATTCCATATTATAATTATTACTCCAAATTCCAGGATAACAAATTTTGAATATTATTATGAAAATGATTCATTAACATTGGTTAATGATTTGATTTCAACATTTGATACAGGTATATCAAATGTTAGTATTGAAGAAATTGATTTAAATGATTTGTCAAAAATGTTACCTAAGCGTATTTTAGATAATATTATGGAGAAAATTAAAAAAAATTTGACAGAAAAAAGAACTTTTCACATATCTGGGAGGTCAGATACATCATTTTTTAATATTGAATCTAATGGAAATCAAGAACCTAAAATTACCACAATTAAATTAAAGCATGGAAAATCATTATACAGTTTTGATTTTGAAGATGAATCTGATGGTACAAGAAGGCTTTTTGATTTAATGGATATGCTTCTTACAAATGAAAATGATATAATTTATATAGTAGATGAGTTAGAAAGAAGCTTGCATCCAAAACTCACAGAGCATTTCTTGAAATTATTTAGTGAAAAACATATGGACTGTAAGATTCAGTTAATTTTTACAACACATGAAGCTTCAATAATGGACCGGGAACTGTTCCGCAGGGATGAAATCTGGTTTATAGAAAAAGATAATGAAAATAGTAGTATGATTTACCCTCTTGACTGCTTTAAGGAACGTTATGATAAAAAACTAAGCAAGGCATATTTGGAGGGAAGGTATGGTGCAATACCAGTATTTAACAGCTTTAAGTTTAGGAAGGAGGTATAATTATGCCTCCTATCCGTACATATACTGACTGGAATAAAAGACCATCTGATTCCGAAGAGCAAAAAGAACCATTCCGAAAATATTTTTTTATTTGTGAAGGTTCAAATACAGAGGTGTGGTATTTTCGTAAACTTATTGACATGAGAAAAGAACTGGATATTCATCCGTTGATTGATATTAGATTGATGGAAAAAACAGGGAAGGATATTTATTTATCTAATCCTAAAGCTTTAATTGAATTTGCAGAAAAGCAAAAAACTATTGTAAAAAATAAATTTGACATTAAACGTGATAAGATGGTTATTGTTTTTGATACAGATATATATAAAAATAAACCAGATAAATTCAAAGAAATTTATGAAATGGGACATGAAAATAATATTTTGGCTATTACAAATCCAAGTTTTGAATTATTTTTGTTACTACATTATGAAGGTATTTATGAAAAAGTAATATTGCCAGACTGTAATAGTATATTGGAAAATAAAAAAATTGGTAAACGCAGATATATTACTAAACTTTTTACAGATATTAGTAAAATGAATCCTAAAGAAAATCAAGCGGTTGGAGAATTGGCTGCAAATATACTTACAGCAATTAAACAAGAAAAAAAGCTGAACCAGGATGCTGAAAAAGCTTTAGATAACCTTACAAGTAATATTGGAAAGATTATTCAAGATATCATAAATGATGTGGTATAAGTTTATTTAACAGAAACAAATTAATTAAAAAGAATGGTACAGCAGATTTATTGTATCGTTCTTTTTATATTAATAAATTGATACATAATAAATATATGTGTACTATATATTAAGTATACACATATAATACACATATAATATACATAGTAAACATACATATACTATATGTGTATAAAATATGTGTATAAGTATGAGGTGATATATAAATGATAATAGCATTAGCAAACCAGAAGGGTGGGGTCGCTAAGACAACAAGTGTTTTTAATATAGGCGTTGAATTAGCAAGCAGGGGAAATAAAGTTCTGATGGTGGACTTCGATGCACAGGCTAGTCTTACAATATGTGCTGGTCTTGAACCATACGATTACGAAAAAAATATTGTATCTGTAATACGTGATGGATTAAGTGTAAATGAGTGTACAGTACAAATAAAGGATAATTTATACATATTGACAAGTGACATAGAACTGGCAGCACAGGAAATGGCATTGGTTGTACGGACTATGCGTGAACTGGTATTACAGAAAGCTTTAAATGCTGTAAAGAAAGAATATGATTATATTCTGATTGATTGCCCTCCACAGTTAAGTATATTGACTATAAATGCACTTTCTGCCAGCGACGTATTAATCATTCCTTGTAAGACAGATTATTTATCATACAGAGGACTTGAACAATTACAGGATACAATAGATGTTGTCAAAAATGAAGTTAATAAAAAATTGAAAGTTCTTGGTATTATAGCAACATTATATGAACAAAAAGTAAAGGATGACCAGGATGTACTTGAATTTCTTGAAAAAAAGGGTAATGTTATAACTACTGTGAAAAAACTTGCTATTGCTAAAAAAGGAGTTTATAGCGGAATGGCAGTCGTTGAACAGGATTCAAAAAATGATATATCATTATCATACAAAAAAATCTGTGATGTAATAGAAAAGGAGCGTGCGTCTAATGGCAACTAAGCAAATTGGTATAAAAGAAAAAGAAAAAAATAGAAAAAATGCAGTGTTAGGAATGATTAGCAATGAAGTCATGGAAATAACAGCAGGGCAGAATGAAACAGACAACCCAGAAACTAACTTGCATACAGATAACAGTTCTGAAACAGTAGAGTCTTTAAAAAAACAACTTGAGGAAGCGAAGGCAGCATTAAAAGTAAAATCAACCAGAAAGACACGTATAAAAAATACAAGGGTAAATTTATTAATGTATAAAGATATTTATGATGATTTAAAAAAGAAATGCAAAAAGGAAAACATATCGGTAAATGACTGTATGAACCAATTAGCTGAAAAATGGGTAAATGAACAGATATAATATGGATATAAACAAAAGATATTACAAAGACTTGATATCACAGTAAAAATTATATATAATATACTTAGCTAATCTAGCTAAGTATATTAACAGGAGGTACAGATATGACACAGGTAAACATGTTTGAAGCTAAAACAGATTTGTCAAAGTTAATAAAGATGCTGGAAACAAAGCAAGAAGATGTTATTTATCTGGCAAGGAATGGAACAGCCGTTGCACAGATTACACTAATTCCGAAAAAACAAAAAATAAAACGTATTGGTGTAGCTGAGGGAAAATTCACAGTTCCAGAAATGTTTGATGAATGGGACAAAGAAATTGAAGAAATGTTCGGAGGAAATATATGAGAATTTTGCTGGACACACATATTCTTCTTTGGGCGCTTTCAAATGATGCTAAATTGCCAGAAAAAGCAAGGGAACTGATTGCAAATGAAGAAAATGAGATTTATTACAGTGTTATCTCCTTATTGGAAGTGGAAATAAAGCACCTGGCGCATCCTGATATAATGCCTGTTTCAGCAGAAGAAATTTCTGGATATTGTGAACAGTCTGGATATAAGCAGATAACAATAAAAGAAAACCACGTTTTCACCATGAAAGAATTAAAACGTGGAAAAAACACCCCACCACATAAAGATCCATTTGACCGGATGCTTATATGCCAGGCAGATGTAGAAAAGATGGTTTTTATTACACATGTATTATAAAAAATATTTTTTTATATCTGTCTAATATATAAGCATTTAATCTTTAGATTTTGTATTATTAGAATTATTTATTAATCAATGATATAAATTATTTAATTAGCTTTAAAATTGTTATTGTATAATTAATAAAAAATGAGGATGATATCATGAATAATCTACTAAATGATTTAGACACTATTGAATTATTAAATAAAATTGATAACTTCAAAAAAATTGATCTTAAAAATACTCCAATAGATATTATTTCACAAAAGTCTTTAGAAACATTGAGTTGTATGATTGTAGAAGAATGTACTTTTAAAGAAAATACCCGTTTATATAGAATAAGAAAATTAAATTCAGATTTGTCTGATATTCCAAAATTTTTTCAAGATATTTGGCATCCAACGGCAGAAATGGTTAAAAGTGATGGCCGAGTTAATCTTAAAGGACAACCAATGTTATATTGTTCAACAGAACCAGTCACACCAATTTATGAATGTGGAATTAAACAAAATGATTTATATGCATTAATTCAATATTCAGTTTCATCTAATTCTAATTTGATTGGTTATACAGTAGGTAATAATATTGAGCCAGATGGCTTAAATCAAACAGGAAAGATAAATAATAAGATTATTAATGATTTTCTCAAATCTGAATTTACAAAACCTGTTGGAAAGGGTACAGAGTATTTATATAAAATTTCAAATGTTATTAGTAAAAATTTTATGGATATGCCATTTTGTGATGCCTATGTATATCCGTCAATTCAAAATTATAAGAAAGGTTTGAATGTTGCTATAAAGCCAGAGAGTGCAATAAATAAGATCAAATTTGATTGTATACTCATTTGCAAATCACATGATTTTGATATTAATAATAATTTCCAATTTGAAATATTACATAAGGCAAATACTTTAAAAGATGATAAATTAATATATATTTTTTAATAAATTATATTTTTTGCTACTTAATTCAAGTAAATTATTTTTTATATTTAACAATAATTAGAAAAAATTTATTGATTTATGCCAGAAAATTGGATTTATATAGTTTTCATTGATATCCTCATCATTTCTACTTACACTATTCTCTCCAGTATAGCTAGGGGATTAGGGTTTTTCATTTAATTTTCTAAAATGTATATAAACTACATACCTCTAAAACAATTGGAAATGTGATGGCTACTTTTTCAAATATAATTATATTTTTGAAAAGATGTAAATTGGCTAAGAAATTTTTTTAATTAAAATAAATTATTATAATGTATTTTAAATGAACTACCCCGCAGCAGAGCTGCGGGGTATCTGAGGGGTGGCTCCACTACAT
>CANOYI010000124.1 GCA_947571515.1 uncultured Clostridium sp.
TTTAAATTTTCCTATAAACTCTTGATTTATGTTAGCAAGTTTCCTAATATATAAAATTAGAAATTCTTAGATTATTTTTTTGGAAAGGTTTGTTAGCTGTATGAAGCAAAGCGAATTACAGATAACTTATGCGTAAGAAGTTCATCTATTGATGGAAGGGTGCCAAAAAATGGATTTAGAATTTCTGTGATGATTATCTCGCCCTGAGCTTGTTTAAACATTTTTTATAAGTAGCTTTTTTAGTGAGTAATTTTAGACAGGTGTGAATTGTAACAAAAAAATAGTTTTAGACTTTTTATAAATCTAAAACTATTTTTCTTTTTACTTTTTTCGAGAATATTTACAATTTTTATACTATATTCTATCTATTTTATATTATACACACCCTCGCCTGTTTTTTCTAATTGTATATTCGATTTTAGACATATTACTGGACGTAAACCTATTGTAGGGTATCCATTACCTGCAACATGTGAATATCCACTTTGTTGTATATAATATAAGCTTGTCGCATCGGACCTATTAGAAGGTGAAGCAACCCAATCCCACGTTGCCTTTGAGGTATCGCTTAAGTAATACAATCCATTACCATTCGGAATCGAGAAACCTTCTCCATAAGAACTTCCTCCATCAGAGCTTATCGTATAACCCACTGTATCGGTTACTCTCGTAATAAAATTGGTTCCGTATTTTTGATTGTAAGATTTTACTAGTAACTCTAATGTTGGAGCACCAATTGCGTATTCTACTTTACCACTTCCAAATGATGGCATCCATTTAGAGTTATCTAACAAATAGGCTACTGCTTTTATATTAATATTTGTACTTGTTTTATTATTGTCTGTTAAATATTTATAATAATTACTATTTAAACGTTTCAATCTTGGATCTGTTATAGCATTTGAACCTGCATAGTCATTTATAACATTAGCAAACGATAAACAATAATTAGTATTACCTATACCAATTTCATATCCATTTTGGGTTCTAGGTGCATAAGAAGAAGGTATATAATCATCTGCTATTAAATAAATATTACTGTAATCTGCATAATACATTTTCCAGCCTATTCCTGATGAATTAGCAGCACAAGAATGTCCTGTTACTTTTACTCCAAAAAATCCGCCAACGTCACTACGACTTGCTATATCAGCAGCGGTAAATGGTAATGTCTTAGACAAACTGTTTGATAATCTTTCATTACCAGCTTGATCTACTGCTTTCATTTTAAAAATATAGTTTTCTCCGCCTGTTAATCCTTTTAAGGGATAACTTGTACCTGTTTGACCATTCTCTGGTTCCCAAGTCTTTCCATCGTCTTTGCTAAAATAATATTTGTCAATTCCACTAGCTGAATCTGTTGTAGAACCTTTGAGTGTAACACCAGCTGTAATCTCAAATGAATTGCCAAGATACGTAAAATACCAACATCTATCACGAACCGTTCCATCATTGACCCTGCCTTCCAGCCTATAATAACCAGCTGGAAGAACCGCTGTAGGACTTGGTGCAAACTGATAAGCTTGCTCCGCATAAATAATATCCCCACTATTTTCATTGTCACTCGTACTTGGATTTAAGGTATCCTTTCCGTAACTAGTTCTAGCCTTTTCTCGATTTCCATAAAAATGATATCTTTGTTTCACTTCTGTACTAGCATCTTTTAGTTCTTCTGTATAATTGGTTGCCTCTGCTATTGAAAATTCTGCTGGTGGATCTTTATCTATTATATTTATATTTTTTGTTGCACTTCCGTAATTCTGTTCCTTTTTCATTGATTACTCTTGCATGTACTGCTCCATTTGCCTCCATTAGAACCCCAGCTGTTGGATAAGGATCCCATTTGTTTCCATCTTTTGAATATTCAATGGTATAACCTTTTTCTATTAAATTTTCTGGTTTTGTTGTTACTGTTACTGTTACATTCTGGTTTGTCCAATTGCTTGGAGATTGCAAAGCTATTTCCAGCTTTGTTGTTTTTTGTTCTATTACATCTGTAATAGTTTCGTTTCCTACCTTATCCACTGCTTTCATTTGTAATTTAAATGAATTATCTGGCTTTAAATTATCAAATGGGTAGCTTGTATTGGTTGTTCCATCTGCTGGCACCCAATTTGCCCCTCCGTCTTTACTAAATTGATATTTGGCAATTCCACTACTTGCACTCGTTGCTGTTGCTTCTTGATCGGTAGTAGAACCAGATATGGTAATACGATCTATTTCAGCAGTTACAGTTGGCGTAAATTGCTTTGGTGGTAAGATATCAATAGATTTCACCATTGCTGTAACATATTTTCCTCCTTGTCTGCCATCACTTAATCTAACATACAAATTACCATTGTTCGTAAATTCTACTCCATTATCTTTGTTGTATTCTTTCCAATTTGCTCCCATTTTGGGATCTACTTGCGAATATTGTAAAATATATCCTGTGGTATCCACATTTTTTATACTTGCTTTTACTGTTACTGGTCCTTGTGTATATTCTCCCTCTTTTATGCTTTTTCCATTTACTGTGTACGCAAATATGACATCTTTATTGGTTAAAGCTGGTATTTTTACAAGATCTATCTCTTTGCTGGCTGTTAGTCCATTTTCTGCTAAAGCTTCTACTTTAATTTCAGTATAGCTTTTATCATCAGCTAAATTTGTAAAAGTATATTCTTCCTCTATTGGATCACCTGTTGTTGCTTGCGTAGTTCTCGTTACTTCTTGATAGTCTCCATCTTCTTCTTTGATCGAATAAATTAAAGTTCCTCCAGCATTTCTTATAGTGGTTACTTTTACTTTTATGGTTGTATTGGTTCTCTCTAATACTTCGATAGAAACTACTTTTGGCTTTGGTGAAGTGGTTGTTCCTTGATTTTCCCATTCCACTTCACCTGTACTTGGGTTAGTATCAAAATCAAAAATATGGCTACCTCCAATTATAACAGTATTGTTACCATCTTTTTCAGCTTCTACCCCTTGTTTTTCTAGCTCTTCTAATATATCGTCAAGTGTAACCGTTCCACCTTCTTTTTTCAACTTAGCACTTAGCCCGAGCCAATTTTAATTGCTCATCTAATTCTGCTTCTTCCGTCTTTTGCTTGGCTTCCAGTGCTTTGGTTATAATGCCATTGTCTCCAGTTAGTGTAGCAACTGTGACAGATGCCAATATTAGCAAAATAATGATTGTGATTACTAACGCAATTAATGTGATACCTTTTTCTCTCATTTCAAAACATTTCCTTTCTTCTTTGTTCTTTATTATGTTTCTTTAGTTATATCACATTCATTTTTCCTTGTAAATAGTTTTTATGTTTCATTTTTGTTACAGGACTTATTGCCATTTTAAAATAGGATATCCCCCATTTTTGTTATTCGTATCTTGCACAAATTTATCACCTAAAGTGGTCGCTAAACCTTTTAATTCTGCCTCTGTTTTACCTTCTGTATTATCTGTTACTCCAACTGTTTGTCCAATTCCTCTATCAGCTGTGCCAATTAACCAATAGCAATTTGAAACACCGCTCAACATCAGCATAACCTAAAATACTAGCCACACGCACTGTGGTCATTTCACTGCCATTCATTATAACACTACACTTTCCAATATTATAACAATTAGTAATATATTTTCCAGAAGGATGCATCTGACCAGATATCCCAGCAGCTACAGGATAACCCGTCCCATCCCCTGATACGGTTAATTTCACAATTCCTGTATTATAGCAAGAATCAATTCCACATGCCCATGGATCTCCCATACCAGCTATACCAGAAATCCTAACATTTGGTATAACATTTTCTAGAACCGCACAAGTTGCTTCAATATTTCCTGTATTATAACATTGTTCAATACGGGTTCCCTCACCTGTTAAAACACCAGAAATACCTCCAGTCGAATCCGTTCCCCCCTCAAGTTGTACTGTTAAATTTCCTTCATTATAGCATTGACTAATTAGAGCACCATTGCATGTGAATCCACTAATTCCACCTATAAAGCTTCCTTCACCAGTTATATCTACTTTATTGTAACAATGTTCAATTCTTTTATGATTTCTTCCCGCTATTGCACCAAATGCTGCACCTACATTTTTTATAGTTCCACTCTCTATTCCTAAATTCTTAATCGTACCAAGATTATATCCAAACATTCCTTGGTTTGTTTCTTTATTGGCATCTATATAGATGTTTTCAATCGCATATCCGCCTCCATCATAAGTGCCTTTGAAAGAATTTCCACTCGTTGTTCCAATGGGAGTCCACTTATTACTTGTACTTCCTTGTAAATCTATATTATTCAGTTGTTCTATGGTTTTACCCTCATAGGAATTTCCCGCATTTACTTCATCTCTTAATTTTTCTAGTTCTGCTCTACTATTAATTTTATTATCTTCAATTGTTGCTGTATTAGATTGTATACTTTTTCCGTCATACTCAATTTCCATCCTTACTTCTGTTGTTCCAAAGGTTGTTGTATAATCATAGGTTATTTTATCACTTGTTGTTGTTCCTGTTTGACATTCTTTGTTATTTGCGATAATTCGATAAGTATATTCTCTTCCTAATACATTTTCTGTTTTTCCTACTAACCTTACTTTTTTATTTTCTATATTTTGCACTTCTATATTGGTTGTTATCTCTTTTAAAGCTTCTCCTTGTTTTCCTACATAAAGTGGCTCTTTTTCTTGTGATAATTTAAAAATGTACCCTTCTTTTGTGGTTAGATCAATTAATAAATTATTTCTTACTAATTTTTGATAGCCTTCAAATACTGTGTCTTGTTTTATTCTTTCTTTATATTCTTCCATATATTGTTCTGCTGTAAATTTTCGATATGTCTTTTCGATTTCTAATTCTGCTCGTATTAGTGACATTGCCTCTTTATATTGGGCAATTATGGTTTGCTCTCTTGCCTCTGTGGCTTTGGTTATAATTCCATTGTCACCTGTTAGTGTGGCAATTGTTACAGAAGCTAGTATTAATAAAATAATAATGGTAATTACCAATGCTATTAATGTGATACCCCTATTTTTCATTCTAAACTTCCTCCTTTATTGACATTATATCTAAAATTATGTGTCCTTATTATAGTATAACAGTCTTTTTTTGTAAACACTTATTGTATTACTTTTTTGTTACGGTTTTATTACAGTTTTGTTACAGTCAGCCTACTCTTATATTTTTCTCAAGAAAACAAATAATAAGGCTGACCAGTAACACAGTTTTCACTTTTCTTTCCTGTTCGAAAAATCTAACACTTTTTAGAAAATCAATAGATTGAATTATAACTTAGTTTTAAACATTTGAACAATTTTTATACCATTTACACATATGTCATAAAATGTCAATACAGTTTTGTACCAATTTATAAATATGTCATAAAATGTCAATACATTTTTTTCCAAATTTGTGGCATAATTGTTTTAAATCCACAATAAAGGTGATTTTATGATTAAAGAAAAAAGGAAATCTAAGAAATACACACAAGAAAAAATGTCGCAACTTCTTGGCATTAGTTTAAGACAATATGTGAGAATTGACAATGAAGAAGATTTACCAAGAAGAGATG
>CANOYI010000125.1 GCA_947571515.1 uncultured Clostridium sp.
CACCTTGCTTTTTTAATTTAGCACTTAACCCGAGCTAATTTTAATTGCTCATCTATTTGGGCTTCTTCCGTTTTTTGTTTGGCTTCCATGGCTTTGGTTATAATGCCATTCTCTCCTGTTAGTGTGGCAATTGTTACAGAAGCTAGTATTAATAAAATAATAATCGTGATTACCAATGCTATTAAGGTAATACCTTTTTGTTTCATACAAAACTCCATCCTTTCCTAATTAAATATCTTATTGTTATAGTTACATTATGTCTCTTTGTTAAAACTTATATAAAAAGAATACCACTTTTACTTTTCTTTGTAAATAGTTTTTATATTTCATTTTCATTACAATTGCGAAAAAAAAATCGTCCTAGATTTTTCTCTAAAACGATTTTTTTATTTTTCTTATTTTATGGTATAAACTCCATCTTCTGTTTTCTCTAAACATACATTAGAATTTAAACATACCACTGGGCGAAATCTAAATTCACATTGACCATCACAATACGCATTTGTTACTGAACCGTTACTTTTTATTATATAAATACTATTCACAGTAACACTATGAGGAGACGCTATACACATAGCATTACATTTTTCATTAGCTCGGCAATAAACAATATCTTGTTCTAACATACCACCAGCATATAATTCCCATGTATTACCGCCATCTCTACTTATTTGGTATCCATTATCATTAGTTGCTTGTGCTCTATAGTCCACCTTATGTTTTTGACTATAAGATTTCATTGTCATTTCTAATGTTGGTCCTCCTATTGCATATGTTGCTTTATTCCCTTTAAACACACTCCATGCATTTGTATCTAACATATAAGCTACTAATTTCATATTCGGATTTGTACTTGTTATAGATTTATCCTCTAAAACTTTAAAATAACTACTATTTAACTGTTGTATTTTTGTTTCTGTTATATCTTCTGAACCATTGTAATCTTTGAATATATCAGTAAATATGGCTTTATCTTCACTTACTGTTATTGCATTTCCGCCTTTTCCTTTTGGTGCATATTCGAATTCTATAAAATCATCTGCTATTAAATAAATATTTTCATCTGCATAATATATTTTCCAGTTAGTTACTGCTTCGCTATTTGGACATTCATATCCTACTACTTTTGCTCCATAATATTCTCCGATATTACTACTATTTGCTATATCATTTGCTTTTACAGGCACTGTTTTATCTTTTGGTTCTGATATTCTTTCATTGCCTGCCCCATCAATTGCTTTCATTTTAAATGTATAGGTCTCTCCTGGCGTTAGTCCCTCAAATGTATAACTTGCCTCTTCTTGACCATCAGTTGGTTCCCAACTTTGCCCATCATCTTTACTAAACTGATATTTTGCAATTCCACTACATAAACTATTTTCATCTTTAGGATCGGTAACTTCGGCTGAAACCACCATAGAATTCGAGGTCACTTTTAAGCTTTTCCCCAGATAAATCCAAGCACCATTACCTATCCAAGATGCATGATCAGTTCCTGTATAATCATAATTTAAACTATAATATCCCTCTACTGTTCGACCAGTCACATCGAAATTTAAGTATAAAATCACTTCTCCCATATTCTCTGTTCTATAATTTTTAAACTGTTCCTCTGTAAATGTCTCACCTCTAATAGTAGCTGTTGCTATATAATGAGGATATTCTCCGTTTTGTTCATAGGTTCCAAATCCCCAAGCATCTTTAATAGACGGATCGGCATCTTTTAACTCAACTTCTCCATTTGCCACAGTTGGTGTAAATTCAGATGGTAGTATGGTATCTATTTTCATTACATTCCCTGTTACGATATCTCCTATATTTCCTGTTGAATCGACTAATCTAGCTAAAATCTTTCCATTCTCTGTAAATTTAATTGGTTTGCCATCTTCATAATCCAACCAGTTGTTTTCATTATAATCTGTTAACTGAACATTACACTTTTGATATTGTAGTTTATAAGAATTATTTCCTGTACGATTTATTAATGTCACCTCTACCTCATTTTTTGTCCAATCCGCCATTCCATATTCTATTTCAATATCAGATTCAACAAGTCCATTCATTCCAATTGAATTACTGCCACTTGGAACTTCTTGTGTCGTTTTTGTAATGATTTCTGATTCTTTTTCATGTCCTACTTTGTCTACTGCTTTCATTTGCAAACAATAGGCTTTACCATGTGTTAACCCACTAAATGTATAACTTGCATTTTCTCCTTCTGAAACTGTTATTCCTCCTGATGGCTCCCAGCTTTCCCAAGTTATTTGTTCATTTATATTATTTCCTTTTCTAAAGTAGTATTTTGCGATTCCACTTCCTGCAGGTCCATCTACTTCTACTGGATCTGTTGTCACTCCTTTGATGGTAATACTATTGGTTGCAATATCGGTATCATCTACTACTGGTGTAAAAATAGCTGGTTCTTTTACATCGATATTTTGTATTGGCTTTAAATACTCTTTTCCTACTTGCCCTGTCTTTGAATCTTTTAGGCGAACCTGTAAGGTTCCATTTTGCTCAAACATTTGAGTATCTTGTGCTTCCCATGTGATTCCATCTTTACTTGTTTCTAATACATAGTCTGTCATATTTATATTTTTTGTACTTACCTTTACTGTTACTGAGTCTTTTATCCAAGTATCCTGACGAATCGTATTTCCTGCTTTATTTGTGTAAGTAAATATTGTATTTTTTTCCGTTAAGTTTGGTACTCTTACAGCTTCTATCACTTTTTCTGCTTTTTCGCCATTTTGTGCTATTGCTACTACCTTTATTTGATATGTTTTTGCTAGATCTATATTTTCTATGGTATCGTTCTCTATTGCCGAAACATTTGTAATAGTTTTTTGTTTTGTATATTCTGTTTGACCTTCTTCTTTTACATAAATTTCTAATGTTCCCCCATCATTTCTTTTTGTTGTTATTGTTAATTTGATTGTATTTCCTTCATAATTTGTTTCTATTGTTTCTATTTTAGGTCTTGGTGCTGTTGTCGTTCCTTGGTTTTCCCATCCCACTTCACCTGTACTTGGATTAGTATCAAATTCAATGATATGTTTTCCATCAATTATAAGGCTTCCGTCATCTTCTTTATCAAAATCTACACCTTGTTTTTCCAGCTCTTCTAATATATCATCTACTGTGATAGTTCCACCTTGCTTTTTTAATTTAGCACTTAGCCCGAGCTAATTTTAATTGTTCGTCTATTTGGGTCTCTTCTGTTTTTTGTTTAGCTTCCATAGCTTTGGTTATAATTCCATTCTCTCCTGTTAGTGTGGCAATCGTTACTGCCGCCAATATTAACAAAATAATGATGGTAATTACCAATGCTATTAGTGTGATACCTTTGTTTCTCATATCAAAATTCCCTCTTTCCTTATTTTATCTTATGTCACTATATCTTTATTTTGTATTTGAAGTATATCACACTATTTTTGTGTTTTCAAGTTTATTTCCACATTAATTCGTACTTTTTTGTATTTTTTTTGATTTTTCGCTTTGTTATGCTATTTTTATAGGGAATATTTAGATTTTTGGTTAAAATATAAATAATCATATACTTCGGAGGTAAAAGATGGAACAAAACTCGAATAAAAAATTTAGTGAAAAAATAATGATTGGCAAAACCATGCAAACCATTAGAAAATCTTTAGGTCTTACACAAGAACAGGTAGCTGAAAAATTATATTTAGCTCCTAGGTATATCTCTGACATTGAAAGAGATAAAACCAAAGGAAGCATTGATACCTTAGTAAAACTATGTAATCTTTATCATGTTACGCCTACCTTTGTTTTAAAAGATTATCTTAATACTACTCAATTAGAATATGATGATGAGTTAATTGGTTTTACTCATTTGACTCCCTCAGAAAAAGATATTATTATTAAAATTATTGAATTTATGAATCACGAAAAAAATAAATAATTTAAGAAAATAACCTTAAAACTTTTATCGTTCTAAGGTTATTTTAATTTATATTTTAAAATTCTAGCTTTTCTTCTACCCAGTTAGCCACTTCATCAATGTTTAATCTAATTTGTTCCATTGTATCTCTATCCCTTATGGTAACAGTATCGTCTTCTAATGTATCAAAATCCACTGTAACACAATATGGTGTACCAATTTCATCTTCTCTTCTATAACGTTTTCCGATACTTCCTGCTTCATCATAATCACACATGAATTTCTTAGCAAGTTTTTCGTATACCTCTCCTGCTTTTTCTGATAACTTTTTAGAAAGAGGCAATACTGCTACTTTATATGGTGCTATCGCTGGATGTAAATGTAATACCACTCTTGAATCTCCATCTTCTAGCTGTTCTTCTTCATAACTATCACATAAAAATGCTAAAGTTACTCTGTCAGCTCCCACAGATGGTTCAATACAATATGGTATATATTTTTCTCCTGTTTCTGGATCTGTATAATGGAAATCTTCTTTCGAAACCTCCATATGACTCTTTAAATCAAAGTCCGTTCTATCAGCAATTCCCCATAATTCTCCCCAGCCAAATGGAAAAGCATATTCAATATCTGTTGTACCATTGCTATAATGGGATAATTCCTCTGGTGTATGGTCTCTTAATCTGATATTTTCTTCTGTCATTCCTAAATTTAATAGCCACTGTTTACAAAAATTTTTCCAATAAGATTGCCATTCAATATCTGTTCCTGGCTTACAGAAAAATTCTAGTTCCATTTGTTCAAATTCACGTGTTCTAAAGGTGAAGTTTCCTGGTGTTATCTCATTTCTAAAAGCTTTTCCTATTTGTGCAATTCCCATAGGCAATTTTCTTCTTGTGGTTCTCATCACATTTTTAAAGTTAACAAATATCCCTTGTGCCGTTTCTGGTCTTAAATAAATTTCCGCTTTGGCATCCTCTGTTACTCCCTGGAAAGTTTTGAACATTAAATTGAATTTTCTAATGTCTGTAAAATTGTGTTCCCCACAATTTGGACAATTGATATGATTTTCATCCATAAATTTTATCATTTCTTCATCTGACATACCATCTGCTATCATATCTTTTCCTTGTTCATGTGCCCATTCTTCAATTAATTTATCAGCTCTATGTCTTGTTTTGCATGATTTACAGTCGATTAATGGATCCGAAAAACCTCCTACGTGTCCAGATGCTACCCAAGTGGTTGGGTTCATTAAAATAGCTGCATCTAATCCTACATTATATTTATTTTCTTGTATAAATTTTTTTCTCCACGCTTTTTTTACATTGTTTTTTAATTCCACTCCTAGTGGTCCATAATCCCATGTATTGGCTAATCCTCCATAGATTTCAGACCCTGCATATATGTATCCTCTATTTTTACAAAGTGCTACTAATGTATCCATTGATTTTATCATAATAATTCCTCCATTAATTTCATATATTATAGTATTGTACAAAAAAAGTCAATAATTTTCAGAAAAATTATTGCTAAAATCCTTCTTTTATGCTAATATAGTAAATAGCTTTTATATTTAGGGGTATAGTGTTAATGGTAGCACATCGGTCTCCAAAACCGCCTGTGAGGGTTCGAGTCCTTCTACCCCTGCCA
>CANOYI010000126.1 GCA_947571515.1 uncultured Clostridium sp.
TTTACTCCTATTAGTATAAATTTTATTTTTTACAGTAGACAATATTTCACGTTCGTCGAAATAACCAATATTATACAATTTTTCAACAAAAGCAGAAACATCACCATCAAATTCAAGACTTAATTTTTGAGACAACTTTAAAAAATGGTCAAAAATCTTTTTATCAATAAAATCAGAATATTCAGGATTATCAGAAATCAATCCCAGCTTTTCACGAAAATAACGAGGAACAGGAAATTTTTTTCCTGAAAAAGTAAAACTCATTTCACGAATATATTCATCACGATTTTTATAAATAAAAGAGGTTCCCAAATTTTTACTCATAAGTCTAAATGCTGGAACAAATCCAGCCTCTTCAAAATCATCCGATTCAGAATCAGAAATCTTTTTATTGACATATCCAGTAACATAAGATATAGATTTAGATTGAACAGCACCAATATCAACATTACCGTAATACCAACATTTTTTTATAACATCAATGTCAAAAAAATAAACATTGAACAAAATTAAATGATAATGCTTTCGATGAGTTAAATCACCATACTCACCAACGGCAAAATATTTAATTTTACGACTTTTCAAAGACTTTCTAAGCCTTTTCAAAAACAACTGCACATCAGATTTACACAAAGTAGCAGTATCATAATAATCGTCAGAAAAAGTCAAAGTAACAAATAAACTATGAGGAGATTCACCTAATTCAGCACAAAGTCTAATACTCCACTCTCTTGCTATTTTCTGACGACACTCAAAACATTTACGACAATCTACATAAATATCTTTAGATTTCAAATAAATAGGAGAATAACACATTTACATCTGAATACCACCTCTTGTATTGCCATAATGAACAATTTTTTTACCACGATACATCATACGAAGTTTACGATTTTTCATAATAACCTCCAAAAAATTTATTTATTTCCTAACCAAAAAAATCGCTAGGGCTAGGAAAATCTTTTTTGCTCAAACCAAATTTTTTAAGAAAAGCATCAAAACCTTTTTTAACTGCAGGAATACCTTGAGTTTTAATATATTTAATAACAGAAGGCAATTTACCAATATATTTTGCGCCTTTAAATAATCCTAAACCAGGCAATACAAGCATAGCAATATCAATAGCTTTGTCAATAAGTTCACTATTAAGCATACCAGCTGCAGAGTTTAGAGTGTTGTAAAGTCCATTAACAGCATCATTAGTCCTAATATTAGCATCCTTGCTATGCTCCAAATTATATGCCATAGTTTCAACTTCTTTTTTAATTTGAAGTATTTGCTCTCTAACTTTATCACTTTCAGCTTCTTTTAAAGCAGTATTAGCAATAGTCTCAAAAATTTTATTCTGCTCGTGAAGTTCTTTAGTTTTAATAAAAGCAGTCTCAGCTTCCGCCTTAGTAGCAGTATTATCAATAAGTTTTTCCTGAGCAACTAAATTACGATTATTTAAAAAATTATGATACAATCCTTTAAAATTAGTTCTATAATCAACAGAGGGAGCATTACCTGCACTCAATGAAGCTGCAGGTCCGGGCGCTTGATTTAATAAAGCTGCCTTAGAAAATCCAGAATTAGCTAAATCTTGACTAGAATATTTATACTTATTCATCTGCCAATCCATATTAAAATTATTCAATCTTTTTTGCTCATCAAGAACATCTTGAGACATCTCTTTATTACGCTCAGAAGTAAATATATTCGAAGCAGTATCAATTAATCCACCAACAAAATCTAAAGGCATAAATCACCATCACTTAAATAAATTTAAAAAATCAGACTTAGACAAAATAGTATTAATTCTATCTATATTATCTCTATAATTGTCTAATCTAGCATTAATATTATACAAAGAATCAGATTTAATTTCAACAAGTTCTTCGAGCTTTTTAATATAATTATAAAGAAAATTCATTCTAGTAACTAATTCTTCGTAATAAGAAATAAACTCACTAAATTTTAAAGGAGAGTTATATTTATTATACATCCTTTTCAACTCAGACACATTAAAATTTAAGTCTTTAAATAAACTATCTAATTTTACTTTATTATCAATATTTTTCATAATTTTTACTCCGTAAAAATAAAAAATGGTGTCAACTAGCATATATATATCAAGAAGGTGTAGCTAGTTGACATGAATAAAATTTTAAGGCAAAATTATTTTTGACTTAAGATGGAAACACAACTTTAAATTTCTCTTTTTCTTTACAAATGTCTAATATGCAGTCATAAAAGGGAAGTCCTAAATAAATAAAGTCAAAATTAATATAATTAAATATATCTGTAATACTATATGTAGCAAAATAAAAATATGACTGAAATAATTTATCCATTATACATAAATAAAGTAAAGTAGCATCATCAAATCTAATAGCGTTCTCACTATAAAAAAACTTACGTAATCTAACACAATCATCATAATTTGAAGAAAAAAGAGAAGTAATATAAGAATAATATTGCAATGTCTCTTCTGAAGTCCTTTTTTTCAAATCATAAAGCTGAATAAAATCATACTCATAATCATCTAAAAAATCCAAATAAGAAGGATTGTAGTAAGATAGCATAGAATGACAAAGTTTAACAGCAGGGTATAATTTTGAAGATTTTGTTACCATAATAATCACCTCAATAATAAGTATAATTAAATATATAATCAATTAATCAATTAATCAATTAAATAAATTTAAATCTACACAATTTCTACACATTTTAAACGGACTTTTTTACGGCTCAAAGTGTAATATTTCGCCTTGATGGCTATCGCCATAAAAAAAAGCCCTTATTTTGACTTATAAGGGCATTTTAAATAAAAAGAGTATAAATATATAAAAAATATATTATCTACTTATCTGGGGCATTCTGAGAAGAATTAGAGGTAAATTTACTATAATTATCTTCATAGAATTTTTTATATTTATCCTGCTCAGCCTGATTACGCCTAAATTCATCCTGCTTACGCTTATTAAATAAGTCTTTATATTCGTCTAATTTAGAATTAAAGTAATCCATGTCTTTTTTTGCTAAATAAGGGTCACGAGACTTAAGTAATGATGGTAATAATACATCACCATTAGAGTCAAACAAAGGTTCAACTGCAGATTGATAATATGCTGCTTTTTGAGCTGAAACAAGTCTTTCACCTGCAATCATAAAATCTAATACCTGAATACGAGGAGGTTTGTATCCTGCCTGCTCAGTCACACTGTAATTCTTATAACCAACTAAATCAGGATTGTCGTAAACAACACCATCAGAATCAATATAAAGTAAATCTTTTTTTTCAAATCTATTATTTTTAAAAAACATACTCATAAATCACCAACTAATTTTAAAAATGGTCAATAAGACCAGGCTCGCCAATAATCGGCATAGGTCTAACACACTTAATTTTAAAGGAATGTTCCATAATAAATTCTGGAGTATCACTAATATCTGTTACTTGAAAAATATCAGCTCTAGGCTTACACTCGCTAAAAGAAGAATTTAAAAATGGCAAGTTAATATCATCAAAAACACGAGCTAAATGCCAAGGGTAATAACTCTCTCTAGTATCATACACAGCCATCTTACCAGATACCGTATTGCGACTCCAACGCAATTCGTCGTAAATACCTTGATAACCAAAAATTTTAGTTGGGTCAAAAGCATCACTTGCATATGTAACATATAATTCACTATTAGTAATACCCTGCTCACTCAAATGCATAAATTCTGGATATGGGTATTCAAGTGAAGTACTATACTGAAATTCACGAGGAATACCTTGAAAATAAGCAGTTTTTGGGCGAATCCAAAACAAAACAAGAATATATCCAAACTCTTCAACAAAATATGACGTTATAACGCCTGATCGATTTCCAGAAACTGCCTTGCCTGAGTAACTACCCAAATCAGATATTCTACCATTAATCTCAGTAGCTGCAGTAGATGTAACATCACTAATAACAATAGGAAAGCGAGTACCACCAATATATTCAGCTCTATCAAGTCGTGAATCAGTCGGACTGACGTTAAAATGATTAGTTAAAAATTCAGTATAACGAATACCACCACGGGCATTACGCTCAAAAAACTTTTGGAGCTGAACAGCAACACGTAGGTCGGAAATGGACAATCCGTCAAAAACATTTGCATGTATATCTTTAAGTAAATTTTGAGCTAATGAAGATGCAGTAATATTAAGTTCGATAGGAGTAGGTGTTTCAGCTGTAGACGATCCTTTTGTAAATACAACACGATTACCTTGCCCTAAAAAATCATTAAAAGAAGCAACATTGCCAGCTGCCCAAGCATTTCTATCTGTGCCTAAAAAACGATTTTGAGGACTACCTTTAGAAAACAAATTAGAGAGTTGACCTATATTAATAATGTCAGATGAATTTACATCATTATTAACCTCGATACTACCATCAAAAGGTATAATAGGAGCAGTACCACGCTGCTGAAAAGGCAACGCTGAAGTGAAATAATCTTTCAACCAATTTACATAAAGCATACCATCTACATTAGATGGTATTTTTGTCTTATCCTTAAAAAAGTAATCAGCATAAATAGGATTAAATAAAAATGATGCTGCTGCACTATTTATTTTTTTAAAAAAAATAGAACTCTGCAAATTTTCATTCCTGAAATACTGATCCCAAATCTGATAATAAGCACGCAATGGCAATGAAGTAGGTAATAATTCACGAGGGTAATTATATTTAAATGTTTTATTTTGTCCAGTGCCAGACGCTGTATATATCAGCAAAGGTTTAGTAATGTAAGGAAATAATCCAAGTCGCTTGTCAATATAGTCGTTAGGAAGAGCTGTATAAGATCCAATTTTTGATTTATCAAAATCTAAAGGTATATCAAATAATTTTGGAACAACTTTTGAAAAATCACCATCCTCACCACCAGTAATAAATTCTTCAAAATCATCATCCAAAAGGCGAGAAGGACTAAAAAAAACTGCATATTCTGCAAGCATATCAACATAAGCAGGGTAGTTAAGAGGCATAGCTCGTATAATACTCTCAATATCTATAATCCACTTATCGCCTGGCATAGTAAACTTGCACATAACAGGGTAAAGTATACCCATATTATGTGTTGACAAATTCGTATGAGACAAATCAAAGGCAGAACGCTCAGTTCTAACTTTACCAATTTCACGAAAAGCTTTATTTAATGACATAAAAAACTCCTATAAATTTTTAATTTCGAGAAATACCAAGTTTATTATTAATAAGTTCTTGACCTTGAGTTAAATTACATATCAAAGAAAAATCTGATGAAATAATACGACCTTCAACAGCATCATATTCACCAATCTCATAAAGGTCAAATTGATTTAAAGTATTTTCGTGACCTTTAAATTGAACAAGACAATCACGAACAGCACTTTCTCTTGCAGGGCTAAAAAAAGGAACACCTGCAGGCGTATTACTTAACTTATCTTTAACAATAAAAATTTTCATATTTTACTCCTATTAGTATAAATTTTATTTTTTACAGTAGACAATATTTCACGTTCATCGAAATAACCAATATTATAC
>CANOYI010000127.1 GCA_947571515.1 uncultured Clostridium sp.
ACCATTGAGCCGTTCAGAGTCGCTCCCCAGCGTTGCTCCTTATCCTCTCTTTGGTGTTGTTATTATATATCATAGATAAGTAGTTGTCAAACATAGTTTATTCGCTCCAGAATGCCCTTAAATTGATTTTTTTTATAAAAGTAGTATAGTTTGTTGTTTAAAACAAAAAAATGTCAAAATACATTGACAATTCTTTTTTGTAATTATATAATGACATCAACATTGAAAAGAGAATAAAAAAATAATGCCTTGCTTTCACGGAGCAAGACATATCTTGTAAGACTTATGGATATAAGCAAACAAAATAAGTCTTACCTTATACAACAATTATAAGTCATTTCAGTAAGATATGTCAAGGGTTTATAAAAGAAAATTTTTATGAATCGCCATTGCAAGAGATAGAGCAAGAGGCGATTTTTTTGTTCCTCTACAGAAGAAATAGGAGGACAAGCACTAATGAATGAAGAAATAAACAAAACATACAATTCTTTACCAGAAGAAGAAAAAGAACAATTAAATCTCTTTGAGAAAAAGGGAATAACAGAAATTAAACAAAAGGTAGATCAGCAAACTGGAGAAATTTTATCTACAGAAACAAACTATAATTCCGAAACAAAAAGAAAAAAAGGAACTTTCTATGTTGGGAATCCAGAAGAACTTGCTAGACTTTGTTCATTAAATAAAAAGAATAGAGCAATAAGTAAAATGCTTACATATATTATAAATACAGTAAATTGGAATAATGAATTTAGTTTTGATAAAAAATTTATTGAAAGTTATAGTTTAAGCACAAAATTTTATCAAGATAGAAGATTTTTGATAGAAAATAAATACATATTTCAAAAACCAAACAAAAAAAATGTATTTACATTAAATGTAGATTTGTTTAGTAGGGGAAATGCTTATACAACAAGTCAATTATATGAAGAACAATTTGGAGAAGAATTAAGCCAAGATAGTAAAATAGAATTAGCAAAGATAAAAAAGAAAGCAACAAAACTATCAAAAGAAGATATAAAAAAATTGATAGAAGATTTAAAAAATATGTTATAAAAATTAGTACCGCAAAGTGTATGTAAAAGTGACCGCAAAGTGTATGTAGTCAAAAACCCGCAAACACTATAAATATCAATAAAAATTAGCATTTTTGATTTTTTTTACTCTATATCTATAATATAATATCTACCAAAGGGGCTTTGCCCCTCTTTTTTTTATCTACTTTTTATATTTTTTAAAACACCCCAGGGGTTTATTACGATTCACTCTGGTATTATACTATTTCTTTTCTTCCATATTTTCTAAAGCATAGTTCATAGCATTTATAACTAAACCATTAAAAGAATAACCAGTTTCTTTAGATATTTTTTTGTATTTATTGTATATCTCTTCTGGAAATCTTATATTCATTGCTATATCGTTTCTGCTTGTTTTATATATTTTGTCTACTTTAAACATACTTATTCCCTCCTTAAAGAAGAATAACAAAAATAATCGCTACAAAATAGTTGCACGGTGTTGCTATTTTCCAAAAATTAGGTTATAATATCTGTATACAAAAAATGGCAACACTTATATATAAGAAAAGATCATATTTTATCTATGATCTAATGCGAATTGTATGCAATTAGTAATAAATGTATTTACACTTACATTCATATCTTGTGCTACTGTGAAAATTTCTTCAGCCATTTCATCAGTAGTCCTTATTACTATTCTTCTATTTGCATTTTTAGGTTTTTTTATTTCAAATTTGTCCATAATAGTTGCTCCTTTGTTTTGTCTTTTTTTGACACTATTATGATAACCAAAAAAAGCTATATATAATATTGACAGTTTTTGTATACAAAATATGTTGCCAAAGACAAAGAAAGGAGGTATACTATTGGAAGATTTGTTTGAAGATATTGAAATGATTATCTCTGAACGAATGGGCCAACCAATAAAAAAACTAGAATTAAACGAAGAATATAAACGAAGTAATAAAAAATTTGATGATAAATTTGAAGAGATGTACCAAGAAATAGGAAAAAAAATGGGCAATAACCGAAAAAGCGAATTTGAAGATTTAATGTTTGAGTGTCGCACAATAGAAGAATATAAGCAAAACTTATATTTTTTAGTAGGTTTTTTGGATGGTATTAAGTTCTTTAATATGTTACACAAAATAGTGTAGTATATTACTTTTCATACATATTAGTAAGTGCAATTCTCCTATTTTTTGTTGTAATAAAGAGATTTTTAAAAAAACTGTCTTTCACTTTGTACTTGCAAAATATGTGTGTTTCTAAAGTCAAGATAAATAGATATATCTTGACTTTTAGATTTTTATTAGGAGGAAAATATGGAAGAAAAAGAGAATTTTTCTTTATTAGTGCATAATTTTTTAAAATCAATTAGAGCAAAAGAGATTCCTGAAAGTAAAATTAAGGAATTTTTTGAGTTCGTTGATAACTTAAAAGAAGGTACTGATATACAGAAAAGAAGATTTTTTATGTTTTTTGATGTTAAAGAAAATCAAAAATTAGAAACATATACAAGTATTAGTAAAAAAGAAAACTGCACTTGTAGTGCTATAAGGAACAGTGTTAATAGAATTAGAAGTTTATTAGTTTGGGTAAAAGATGAAGAAAGAAATAATTTAATAAAAATAATAAAAAGTAATGATATGTAAAATTTTGTTGAAAAAAGTATAGTTTTATAGTATATTTATATAGTCCCTCGAGAAAGGGGGTGATTATAGTGACTGCATTCGACATTATCTTTTTCTTAATAGTTTTGCTTTTTGGTAAAGACTGGGGAAAAGATAGCAGCAAGAAAAGGTAGAAATACCAAAGGAGGGGGTCAGCCCTCCTTTTTTTGCAAAAAAAAAGATGTGTGGTCAGACACATCGATTATAGCTATTGCATTCGACATACAACATTGCTAGCTAATGTTATTATAGCACCATTCTTATTATATGTCAAATCTAAAATTTGATACATTTATTTATTTAATAACCTAGCAAAAAAGCCTCTGTTTTTAATTCTCTCTAGTTCTTGTTCTAATTTATATTTTTCTTCTTCCAGTTTATGATTCTTTTCAATATAGTTACTATTTGTTGCTTGTAATGTAGCTTTTTCATTTATTAGATTTTCTTTTTCTTCTTTTTCTTCATTATACATAGTTTCAAACTTTGAAGATATTTGTTTATATTCGCTTAATGTAGCTTTTAATGTTTCGTTTTCTTGAATCAATGAAAACATTTTTGGATTTTCTCTTACTTCTTCTACTATCTTCTTTTGATAATTTTGTTTTAATATATCGTATGCTTGTTGATTATAAACAAATTTTATTTGTTTTCCCTCATAAATTTGTTCTGAAAACTGGTCTAATTCAAATTTGTTTTTTACATTATACCAAGATCCTTTTTTTATTCCAAAAATTTTCATTAAATCAAAACTGGTGTATGTAGTTTCATTCATTATTGCTTGTCCTTTCTTACTTTAGTATGTGTTAGCACGTACTAAAAAGTATACTAATTATTTCTATATTAGTACTCATTTTAGCACATAAAAAATATAAATGCAATACCAGAGTGAATCGTAATAAACCCATCTCCAGAGGATAGCTTTTAAACCAAACGGAATTGCTAATTTTATATTAGCAATGTAGTTCGGTAGCTCTAGGGTAGAAAAGGTGTAAGCCTTTTCGTAGGAGCGAGATAGCCCCTGTAATAACTATACTTCAGTATAGTTATTATTGAGCATAGTTATTATATAAATATGCGATAGTGGTTTGGGGTGTACCCCAACGAAAAATCCATAGTGCATTTGCGTAGCAAATGTTCTATGGGTGATTTTTCGCTACTTTACAAAAGTAGCAAAGTATGGTAAAATATTTCAAGTAAAAATTTGAAAAGGAAGTGAGTTGTATGAGTGGGTATTTGAGCAGTAGAAAATTGACTAATGTAAAAGGAAGAATAAAATATATAACTAATGAGAAGAAACAAGAGAATATTGTTGATTATTATAATACAACTGATAGTAACTTCTGGAGAATGTTAGCAAAAGAAAACCAACAAAGACACAAAGAAGTAAATGCTGGAGGAAAATGTTGTGAAAGTAGAGAACTAATAATAGGAATACCACAAGACTCTAATGTTACAGCAAAAGAAATATGTGATATTTTCAAAGAAAAATATCAAGTAGAGTGTACTTGTGCCATACATCAAAACAATAAAAAGGGAATAGTGAACAGACATTGTCATTTAATTTTTAGTGAAAGACAAAAGTTAAATGAGCCAGAAATAAGAGAAGAAAAGAGAGCAGCTAGAACTTATTATTATGATGAAAAGGGGAACAAATGCAAAAAAGCTGATGCAGTTAAAATAGTAAAGAAAGGAACGATATTGCAAAAGAGAGAAGTTAGGAACTTTACTGAAAAAAACGAATATTTTAAATCTCAAAAGTTTGTATATGAGTGTAAAGAAATTTTCCTAAAAGATTTCTTAAAAATTGAGTGGTCTTTGGAATCTGAAAAAAGAAATAAGGAACTTTCTGAAAAACATATAGGTAAAAACAACCCTAAAGAAAGTTATATAAAACAGAACAATCATCTAAAATCAATAGTTAAAAATGTTTGCAATGCTAGTGATTTTGTTATAAATGCAGAAAAAGGAAGATCTTTAAAAGAATTGAAAACTGGTTATAATATAAAAAATTTTTCGGTTAAAAATTATGAAGAAAACGAAAACAAAGTTTATAGTTTTGTAGAAGAAATGCAGTCATTATATAAAACTAGAGTTAAAAACGAAGTAAAAGCACATAATGTTGTAAATAACGATTTAAGTATGCTGAAGAAAGAGGAATATATTTTTGAGCCTGTGCAAAATCAAATCTTAAACGATTATGAGCCACAAGTTAATACTAGAAGTAAACCAAAAGTAATTGATTTTATAAAAAACAAATTAAAAGATATGATAAAAAGAATTGAAAAACTTGTTAATATACAAGATTTACTTTATATAGAGTCAAAAAACAAAATAGAAATTTATCAAGATAAAAGAAATAACAACTTGTATATAGAAGATTCTAACCATATCAAAGAAAAAAAGCAAAGAGATGATTACGAACCAGAAATATAAAAAGAGTAGATTATTTCTACCCTTTTTTTGTATTGTTAAACAATACCGTCGACCATTGAGCCGTTCAGAGTCGCTCCCCAGCGTTGCTCCTTATCCTCTCTTTGGTATTGCTATTATATATTATTAAAAAACACTTGTCAAATACCCCTTGTTTTTACGAGGTTCGATTTTAAGGCATTATTTTCTCTATTTTGATAAATTACCTTTAAAAACGAAAAAAGATTACAAAATTTATTGACTTTATTCTTGAGTAAGTATATAATCACATCATAAAAATGAGATAAAAAAATAAAGCCTCAGCTATTGACGGTAGCTTCGGCATATCTGAAAGG
>CANOYI010000128.1 GCA_947571515.1 uncultured Clostridium sp.
TATAGGAAATATAATGATATTATATAAAGGATGACATGGTTTTGTTTTTTCATATCCTTCTCCCATACCTGGACTATTCTTCATTGATTTCATGTGCAATACTACAATATTAAAAATTGTATGCAATACTCCAATACTTGTAACAATAAAATATGCTATCCAATACCATAACATCGAAAAACCAAAATTCTCCATTTTTATTCTTCACCTTTAAGTCTTTCAGCTCTATCTGCTGCAATTAAATTATCTATCATTTCATCAATATCACCATTTAGGAAATTTTCCATTTGATAAACGCTCATTCCAATTCTATGGTCTGTAATTCTTCCTTGTGGATAATTATAGGTTCTAATTTTTTCACTTCTATCGCCCGAACCTACTTGTGTTTTCCTGCTATTGGCTATTTCACTATCTTGTTTTTCTTTTTCTATTTCATATAATTTGGTTTTAAGCATTTTCATAGCATTGTCTTTATTTTGAAATTGGGATCTTTCTGTTTGGCATTCTACAACAATTCCTGTTGGCTCATGTATTAATCTTACTGCTGATGAAGTTTTATTAATGTGTTGTCCTCCTGCTCCTGAAGCTCTAAACACTTCCATTTTAATATCAGCTGGATTGACTTCTATTTCTACATCTTCTACTACTGGTAATACAGCAACCGTCGCCGTTGATGTATGAATTCTTCCACTACTTTCTGTATCTGGAACTCTTTGTACTCGATGAACTCCACTTTCAAATTTTAATCTACTATAAACACCTTTACCTGTAATCATAAAAGAAATTTCTTTATAGCCTCCTAATCCAGTTTCATTTTCATTTAAAACCTCTAGTTTCCAATGCCTTTTTTCTGCATACATCGTATACATTCTAAATAATGTACCCGCAAATAATGCTGCTTCTTCTCCTCCTGCTCCTGCTCTAATTTCACACATGATATTTTTGTCATCATCTGGGTCTTTTGGAATTAACAAAATTTTTAATTCTTCTTCTATTTTGGGTAAATTTTCTTTTGCCTCATAATATTCTACTTCTGCTAATTCTTTCATTTCTGGGTCTTGTAATAATTCTTGTGCTTCCTCCATAGATGCTTTTACTTTTTTATATTCTCTAAATTTTAATACTACCTCTTCTATGCTCGCATGTTCTTTCATTAATTTTTGCCATTCTGTTTGGTTTGCTATAATTTCTGGATCTGCAATTAATTTTGTTAATTCCTCATACCTTTCTTCTACAGCTTGTAATTTTTCAAACATAACCATTCTCCTTTTTCTCGAATTTGCTTTTCGTATTATACTACATTTTTTCGATTAATTCAATATTTTTACATTTTTCAAGTTTCGACTTTTTTGCAAATTTCTCCGTTAGGTGGCATTTGCAAAAAATCGAAACTTAAATTTTACATTTGAATCAAATTAAATGCTAAATCTAATTCCTCTAAAACCTCTTTTTCCCTATGTGTACAAGTAAATATCATCACTTGATGATCACAAAATTTCTGTGCCATATATCCTAAGATATTTTTCAATCTTTCTGTATCATAATAAGCAAATGGTTCATCCAAAACAATTGGCATTTTCTCTTCCGATAAATCTTCTACCAATGCAAGTCTTAAAGAAAGGTATAATTGATCAATTGTTCCTATACTTAATCGTTCAACTGGAATGTAATTTCCATTTTCTAATTCTACCACTAATCCATTATCATTATTTAGCCTAACTTTCGTGTATTTTCCATCTGTAATTTCTGCTATCGTTTTAGACAATTCCTCTGTAAACTTAGGGGTAATTGTATTTTTCATATTTTCATAAGACTGATTTAAAACTTCTTTTGCTAAATTAATACTTTTCTCTAAATTCCTAAGACTTATCAATTTTTCCTTATTTTCAATCAATTCTTCTTCTATACTTGATAAATTTTCTAATTTTGGTTCTATATTTTTATAATCCAAATCTAAAGTATGTAATTCAACTTTTTTATTATTTAATTTATTTTCTAAATTTTGTAATTCTAAATTAATATTTTCTAATTGATTTAATTCATTCATTTTATTTTCTGGTATTTTATTAAAATATTTATTTTTTATGTTTTCTTTTTCTGTATTTGTTTTTAAATTAAAATTATTTTCTAATTTTTTTATTTCTTCCTCTAATATATCATTATTTTTGTCTAACAAATCCTCCTCATGTTTTAAATTATTAAGCTCTAATTGCACTTTTTCTAAGCTATTTTTTACCTTTATGTCCCTCTTTTTTGCTTTCTTTTTAGCCAAAATAGCAAATAGCAAAATGCTTGAAACCGTAAGGAAAGCGATTCCACATTTTCCATAAATATTAGAAAGAAAAACAAGTTGCAAAATATTGATAAAAAATATAATTAATATATAAATTATTATTTTTTTATTTAATTTGTTTTTTTCCAAATTTATTTTCTTATTTTCTTCAAAAACATTTTCATGATTTAATTTCATTTCATTTATTTTATTTTTTATTAAATTTATTTTTACATTGTTTTCGTCTTTTAAATTTATTTTTAAATTTATTTTTTCATTTTCTATTTTTCCATTTTCATCGATTAATTTTATTTCTTTTAAAAATTGATTTTCATTTTGTAAATTTTCTATTTCATGATTTAAGTCATTTTTCTTTTCTTCTATTTCATATTTTATATCTTCATATTTTTCTAATTCTTGCTTTTCCTCTTCTAATTCTGCTATTTGTTTACTAACTATATTAATTGGTCTTTCCCTAGACCTTTCCGTTCCTATTTCATCTAATCGTCGTCTATCTATTCTGTCCATTGCTCTTTTAAAAGAAACATTATCATCTCCTGTTCCTACTAAATTAGCAATTTTTTGTATTAATATATTTTGCTGTTGTTTTCCTAATTTTACTTCTTGCTGATTGACAAATATCGTAGACGAAAATAATGCTTCATCTACTTTTGTTTGTTCATAAAAGAACTCATTTCCTTTGCTTTTGTCAATATTAAATTCTTTCGAGATGTCCTCCATCTTTTCATTAAATATTTTTGGATTTTTCTTTCTAAAATCTCTAAATATTTCAAACTTCTCTTGATTGTCTAATTCATATTCCAATTTTCCAGAAAAATCTTCACCTGTCCATGGCATATATTTCTCAAAATCAGCTATTTCTTTTCCATTTTTATTTTTAGAAATGCCATAAAAACAGTTCGTAATAAAGTTCAAAAGAGTAGATTTCCCAGTCTCATTTTCTCCATAAATTATATTTATATTATTTTCAAAATCTATTTCTTTTTCTTTTAGTTTTCCATAGGCATTTATTTTTAATTTATTAATTTTCAAAAATCTTTCCTCCTTAAATTATAAATACTACTAAATTATTATTTTACTCTAATGCCTCTAGCCCTACTTCTATCGCTTTTTCTATTACTTTTTTATCCGCTTGCTCTATATTGGGTTCATTCAATTTTTTAAGCATTTCTTTTACAAATAACCCTTTTAATGTGTTTTCATTTGCCATTTTTACTAAATCATAAGCAATTTTAGTATGGTCCTTTAGTTTTATAATTCTTTCCTTTTCTATATATTTTAGCAATTCATATTTATTAATTTCAAAATGCCTATTCCCCGTTAAAATTATTTTGATATATTCCCTATTTGATATTTCTAAATCATTTATTTTTTCGATTAGCTCTTCTTTTGACAAGATATTAGTTACATTGATTTCTATTTCTTTAAATTCTTCTTCATCTAATGGTAAAAATTCTAGCTCTACATTTCCCTTTTGTATCTCCCCGACTATCATACCATGTTCTCCTAATTCATCAAATCCTAGGGAAATCGTTGAACCTGGATATACAATATTTGAACTATAATCTGGTTTATGAATATGACCAAATGCAATATAGTCAAATTGTTTTTCTTGTAGCATTTTTTTTGTCAAAGAATTATATTGTTTTTCTTCTATAGAAGCACCATCTAAAGTACCATGAATCACTAAGATATTAATTTTATTTATATCATCTAATACCAATGATTCAATGCCAGAATCTGTACAATAAAAGTCTCCAAATCCATATCCATATATATTAATATCTTCACACTCTATTTTTTCAATTTCAGGAGAAAAGATTGTTACATTTTCACTCCAACTAAATTTGTTATAGTAAGAATTTTTTATATAAGGATCATGGTTTCCTGGACTAATAAATATTTGTGTATTAGGAATTTCTTTGAATAAATTATTGATATACTCAATTGTGGATAGTTTCACATATTTGTGTTCGTATAAATCTCCAGAAATAAATAAATATTCTATATTATTTTGTTTAATATATTCTATTACTTTTTTAAATACTTTTCGTTGTTCTAGCCTTCGTAAGTCTCCTAAAACATCTTTGTCTGAAAGGTTGACAAAGGGACTATCAAAGTGCATATCTGCTATATGTACAAATTTCATTTTTTTCTCACTTTCTTATTTATTTTGAAAATATTTTACTATATTTTTTATTTTTTTGCAACAGTTTTTGCGAAAATATTTTCGGCTTTGAGATGAATAAAACTAATATATAAAAAATGTCCCCATTTGATCCCGGAACCAGTGGGGATATAAAAACGTCCCCATTTGATCCCGGAACCGGTGGGGATATAAAAACGTCCCCATTTAATCCCGGAACCAGTGGAGACGGAACCAGTGGGGACATTAAAAATTGCCAAAAAGGTCCGTCCCCTTTGGCAATTCTACTATTCATTATTCATCATCAATTGGTCCAAATAATTCATCAAATTTGGCCTCTAATTCTTTTTGTAAGTCATATACATCATCATCGTTTTCTTGTGGCAACATTGGTGCATCTTCTTTGAAATCATCTAAATTTAATGTTGGTTTCTTTTCTTGTGTTGCCTGTTCCATACCTGATGTAGGCGATATCACACTTTTAGCTTCTTCTTTTGGTGTTGATGGTTCATCACCAAACAAATCATCTAATGATTCTACTTTTAAATCTTGTGCTGCTTTTTCTTTATCGTCTTTTTCTTCTACATACGGATTATATGGATTATATTTTCTCCATACTCCTCTATCTTTTTCTCCAATGTCATTATGGCTAATTTCTAATGCTGCCATTTTCTTTGCCATTGGATGTTTAAAGTAATAGAATTTTTTCGTTTTTACTGGTTTAATTCCTTTTTCATAAATAATACAATAATCATTGTCCATTCTACGAAGCTCATCTGGTGTCATTAGGGCTCTCGCCATTACTTGGTCTGATACCGATTTTCCCGTTTTCCAGTTTTGTCTATCACGATTGACTGAGATGCTATCTCTTTCTATCGTTTTTTCTCCTAATGCTTTTGAGAAATATTCTACGGTTTTATAAGAGTTACTTCCTAAGAATACGTGTGTATCACAGTTACCCATAATAGTTTCATAAGATTTTTCATAAACTGCTTCTAATTGGTCTA
>CANOYI010000129.1 GCA_947571515.1 uncultured Clostridium sp.
AATCATATATTAAGCTTTCTCACAAGAAAACAAATAATAAGACTGACTAGTAACTATACTAATTTTAGGAGGTACAAAATGAATTCTTTATGGTTAGATTCTAACAAAAAGTCAAATACTTTTCCATCACTTTCTAGTGATATAGAAGCTGATATATGTATTATAGGTGCTGGAATTTTCGGGCTTACTTGTGCTTATTACTTAAGTAATTTAGGCTTCAAAGTAGTTGTTTTAGAAAAAGATGACATAGGAGAAAAAACGACTGGACATACTACTGCTAAAATTACAAGTCAGCATAGCTTATTTTATGATTATTTAATCAATTCCTATGGAAAGAAATTTGCTTCTGACTACTTAGAGGCAAATGAGAAAGCAATTGAAAATATAAAACAAATTATAGACAAAGAAAAAATAAAATGTGATTTTGAATATCAAAATAGTTATGTATATACCACTAAAAAATCGGAATTAGGAGCTATTAAAAAAGAAATTGCTGCTGTGCAATCTCTTGGTTTTCCTTGTGAATTTGTTACAAAAACAGGTCTTCCTTTTGAAATTGAAGGTGCTATTTGTTTTAAAAACCAAGCACAATTTCATCCTTTAAAATATTTAGACAGCTTATGCAAATCTGTCATTTCTCATAATGGTAAAATTTTCACAAACACTACTGTTATTAATATAGAAGAAAGTAATAATTATACCTATCTTATTTCTGCCAATGATGCTACTGTAAAAAGCAAGTTTGTCATCGTTGCCACTCATTATCCTTTTATCAATTTTCCAGGTATGTATTTTCTTAAAATGTATCAATCCACTTCCTATATTATTGCTGTTGATACTAAAAAAACACTCTTTAATGGAATGTATATTAATGATACCAATCCTATTTTTTCCTATCGAACAGTTAAATATAAAGGAAAAAAATTGCTATTAATTGGTGGAGGCGATCATAAAACAGGTCAACCTTCTTGTTATCAAGATACTTATGGTCCTTTAGAACAAGAAGCTAAGAAATTTTATCCTGATTGTGAAGTTTTGTATCGTTGGAATACAAGAGATTGCATTTCTCTTGATAAAATTCCTTATGTCGGTCAATATTCTTCATCTATGCCTAATGTATTTGTGGGGACAGGTTTTAAAAAATGGGGAATGTCTTTATCTAATGTTGCTGCTAACATAATTGTAGATGATATTTGCGAAAAAGAAAATAAATATTCTTATTTATTTAAGCCTTCTCGTTTAAAACCAATTAAGAATAGAGATGAAATGAAAAATATATTAGTGCAATCTACGAATTCTTTAGTTTTAAATAAATTTAAGTCAGCTAACATGTCTTTTGATGAAATTCAAAACGATTCTGGTAGTATTATTGAAATCAACCATGAAAAGGTGGGTATTTATAAGAATCCAGACGGAAAGATTTTTGCTGTTAAACCGATTTGTACTCATTTGGGTTGCCTACTTTCTTGGAATGATGTTGATAAAACTTGGGATTGCCCTTGCCACGGTTCTCGTTTTAATTATCAGGGTAAAAATCTATATGACCCTGCTTTTAAAGATTTGGATGTTTATGATCTTAGTGATAAATGATTTTATGATAAAAATCAGATTACTCTTCAGTTCTTATTGCATTTTAATCTGAAAATCAATAAGACTAACCAGTAACATAAAATCTGTCTTAAAATTATAATAATTCTATTTTTTGTTTATTGAACTAGATTTCTCTTTAACCAAGTAATCTAGTTCTATTTTTTTGATTTTTATTTTTAACTCTATAAATAACAGCACAAAAAATTCTCAAACCCTTTCAAAAAAATTTGTTACTGTTCAGCCTACTCTTATATTTTTTAGTGAGAAAACAAATAATAAGGCTGACTAGTAACAAAAATTTTTATAATTTGTTTACAAAAGATACAATTATACTATATATTTTAAGATAAATATGTTAAAATATAAAGAAATTTAAAGGGAAATTATTACAATATGAAATTTGAATTAAAAAACTATAAAATAAAAGAGGTAATACAAGATGGCAATAATTGAAGTTGATAATTTATTTAAAAAATACAAAATAAGTGAAAAACAGCATGGAATATTTGGTTATATAAAGCACTTATTCCATCCAAAATATAAAGAACAAACAGCTGTAAATAATATAAGTTTTAATATAGAAGAAGGAGAACTTGTTGGATATATTGGAGAAAATGGAGCAGGAAAATCAACAACAATTAAAATGCTAACAGGTTTGCTTACACCAACATCTGGGAAAGTTGTAGTAAATGGAATAATTCCAAATGAAAATAGAATAAAAAACAATAAACAAATAGGGGCAGTCTTTGGACAGAAGACACAATTATGGTGGGATCTGCCAGTAATTGAATCATTTAAATTAATTAAAAAAATGTATGACATACCTGATGGAGAATATAGAAAGAATTTAAAGAAATTTACTGAAATTTTAGATTTAGAAGAATTATTAGAAAAACAAGTTAAAAATTTGAGTTTAGGACAAAAGATGAGATGTGAAATAGCTGCTACATTTTTGCATAATCCAAAAGTAGTTTATTTAGATGAACCTACAATAGGATTAGATATACTAGTAAAAGAGAATATCAGAAAATTTATAAAAGATATTAACAAAGAGAAAAATACTACAGTAATACTTACAACACACGATTTGAAAGATATAGAAGAAGTATGTGATAGGATTATATTAATAGATAAAGGTACTATTATTTATGATGGAGAAAAAGAAATTTTTAAAAACAAATATGGGAAATATATTATAGCCGAATTTTTTATACAAAATAAAAATAATAATATTGCACTAGAAACAAGTAAAGAAAAATTTGAAGTATTAGAAGAAAATGAAAAAAATATTAAAATAAAATTTAATCACGATAAATTAACAATAATGGATATAGTAAAATCAATATCCAATTATTGTGAAATATTAGATATGCATATACAAGAAGAAGGACTAGAAGAAATATTAAAAGAAATATACAGAAGGAGAAGTAATTAATGATTAATAAAATTTGGTGCATAGCAAAACAGAATGCAAAAGAGGGATTATATTATAGATTTGATTTGCTTTTATATATTTTTAATTTTATTATAGAAATAACGGTATATGTATATATATGGCTTGCTATATATAATAATGGTAATCAAATTTTAGGTATGTCCTTTGAACAAGTAACTACATATTATATTTTAGTTGTATCACTTAGTCCTATTATAACTTGGGGAATAAATGAAATTATGGGAGATGCAATAAGAGAAGGAGAGATATTAAGAGAATTATTAAATCCTATTTCATATTTTAACTATTATTTTGGTATTAGAATAGGAGAATTAATTGAATCTATGATAGTTGGGATTTTAACATTTGGGATATGTGGATGTCTATTTGGGGTGTTATTTCCAGTAGGAATATTAAATTTTGTACTATTTATAATTGTAGTATGTCTAGCTGTGGTAGTTGTATATTTTTTCGAATTAATTATAGGAATGACAGCATTTTATACAAATTCTATTTGGGGTGTTGAAATGTTTAAAAGAGCTATATTAAGTATATTTTCTGGAATGATAGCACCAATTAGTTTATTTCCACAATTTTTACAAAAAATAGCTAATATTTTACCTTTTAAAGATTGCATTTATACTCCAATTAGTATTTATTTAGGAGAATTAAGTAATACAGAAATATTACAAGTTATATTAAAACAATGTGTATGGATTGCTATTTTATATATTGTTGCAAAAATTTTATTCCATAAGTCTGTTAAAAATATAATAGTAAATGGAGGATAAAATGATTAGAAATATTAAATTATATGTTTCCTTTTTAGTAGCATCACTAAAAAGAATGATGGTATACAGAGTGGATTGTCTAGTTGGAATGGTATCTCAGATAGCATTTCAAATAATAGAATTAATATTTATATGGATAATATTTCAAAATACGGATAATATTGCAGGATGGAACTTTGAACATTTATTATTACTATATGGTGTAATGATGTTATCTGTATCTATAAATGATTTACTATTTGATTCTACATACGCTATCGGTAAAAAATTAATTAGAAAAGGTAAATTTGATACTATTTTATTAAGACCAGTTCATCCATTAATATCTGTTTTAGGAGAATCGGAAACATCTACTGCTTTAGGGTATATGGTACTTTCAATAGTATTAATTATATCTATGCTTACAAAGTTACAAATTACAATAACTGTCTATTTAATTATAAAAATATTATATTTTGGTATTTTAGGAGGACTTATAATGGGAGGAATACAAACTATATTCAGCATTGCTGGTTTTTGGACATACAAGTCTAATGAAGTAGTTTGGTCAGTCTTTCAATTACATAAGTTGGCAGAATACCCAATAGAAATATATAATAAATTTATAAGAATTTTAATAACTTTTATATTACCATTTGCTTTTACTGCATATTACCCAACTTTAGATTATCTTGGATTGAGTGAAAGCAATTTAATATATATAACACCACTTGTTGTAATTTTTGTATGGATTATAGCTATTAAAGTATGGAATTTGGCATTAAGAAAATACAGAAGTACAGGAAATTAATATAAATTTAGATAAAACTACCACAAAAATAACTATTCAAAAATAAGAAATACTTATTTTTCAACAAAAAAGAGTATCTACAAGTATTTGCAGATACCATCAAATGCCTGAAAATAGGCTATTTCTGGTCGAGGCGGTAGCTTTTGCAAACCACCTCAAAGTCTTTATTTATCAATGTTTTATGATGTTTCTTTGATTTTAAAACATTTTTTTAAAACTCTTATTTTAGTATTAATCTAAAATTTATATATTCAATTTTAAATATGCTTTTATGCTCTTTCTCTTTTTAAATAATCTATTACTTTTTGAGTTTCTTTTTGTTTATAGTAATTGTATATATCTCCATAAGTATTTATTGTAGTTTCAATATTGGCATGTCCCATTAATTTCTGCAATACTGGTAAATCTACACCTGCCTCAATACATCTAGTTGCAAATGTATGCTTTTTAATTCTTTCTAATGTTGACATATTCGTATTATAGGCATTTGCTTTAGTTTTTCCCATTCTATATTTGGAATCTTCAATTTCTTTTGCTAAAACTGCTATTGTTTTTTCTGTTCTTTTTAATTCAATAGTTCCTCCAGACTTTTTTATTTCTAATTTGTATCTATACATTTTATCTAATGCTTCTTCTTGTGTTTTTGCAGTAAATGACTTTCTTATTGCCTCTCCTGTTTCAATATCTTTTCCTATTGTTAAGGTTGCTTTGTGTTGCTCATTAATATAAAATTTATCGCATTTATCAGCATCTTTGCATTTTTTACATTTATCACATTTGCTCATTGATTTTTTATCTTTCC
>CANOYI010000130.1 GCA_947571515.1 uncultured Clostridium sp.
GTAAATAATTTTACAACCAAAAAAATTAGATGTAAACTCATTTATTTACATCTAATAGTATACATGTAATTTTTCGCACTAATTGATTAGTGTATCTTCTATCTTTTTTATATTGCTAATAGTTTGTTCGTGATGACCATAGTATATTTTTGATATATTATGGCTTAATATTTTATTCCAACTATTATTTATCTTTTCATCATTAAATGTTATTGCAGATTTTAAATCGTATAAATCTCCTACAAAAACACTACCATTATCTAAAATTAGAGAAATACTATCTTCACTATGTCCTGGTGTATATATTATTTCTCCATCTATTCCTAAATCATTTAAAAACTCTCTACTTTGCTCACACGATATAATTACAGGCTCTGTATTTATAGGCTTAAACTGAATATTTTTATCTTTTTGCAAAATTGTGTCTGAACTATGAATATAATCTTTTTGAACATCTACTAATAATAGTTTTGTTCCCATATCAATTATATCTTGTGCTATTCCTATGTGGTCTGGGTGGTAATGTGTTATTAAAAGATAATCAATTTTTTCAATATTTAATTCTTTCATTTTTCTATAAAAGGCTTGTAGTGTTCCTGCCCAGTCTGTATCTACTAATATACTACCATTTTTACCTTTTATATAATAACAATTTGTATTTCCATATTTTAATAGTTGTATCATTTCCGTTCCTTTCAAATTGTAATTTACAAATCACATATCATTATATATTCTTGTTCATTTTCATCAACAATTCTAAAACCCACATTTTTATACATCTTTACAGCATAATTATCTTTTTGAACTGCTAATGATGTCTTTTTATAACCTTTATTTTTTAAAAGTTTTAACATAGTTTTCATTAATTCTGTTCCAATGCCTTTGCCTCTATATTCTTCATATAATGAAATTGCAAAAGATGGAGTATTATCATCAATATGCCCATAATCATTCATTATTCTAGTCCAACAAGCACCAACAATTTTATTATTATGTTCTGCTACAAAGCAATTATCATCTTTATAATTGCCAAAGTCTTTTACATATACTTGTAACTTTTCATTATTGATTATTTCTCTTGGTGGCTTTTCCGTTCCTTTTGGAATAAATATTGCCTCATATAAAAAATTATCAAGTATCTTGTATTCATTTTCTTTGAGCTCTCTTATATATAGATTATCCATAATCGTACTCCTAAATTGTAATTTTGCGATTACTTTTATAATCAATATTTGCTAATTTTGCTTGTTTACACAAGTCTTTTGTTTGTATTTTATATTGTTTTCCATCTTTTATTGTATAAGTGCCACATTGTCTAAATTCAAAATCTACATTTTTTCTTATACATTGTTCTCTAATATCTAATACCCATTCATAATCAAATAGTCTAGCATTTATATCTGATTCTCCACCAACAACAACTAATTCTATATTATCAAGATATTTTTCTATATATATTTTCTCTAATAATGGCTGTGCTGTTATACATTTATGTTTTATTGGTAAATCTTTAAAAATTGATAACTTATAATCAGCATTTTTTTGATTTTCAATAGTACAACATACAACTACATTATCATATCCATCATTCCAGTCATTTGGAATACATTTCATAAATCTATCAATTCTTTTTGTTAGAAACAGAAAAGTACAGTCCTGCCTTTCTTTAATCATTTTCCAACAGTCATTTCTCCACTCGTCTGCTTCTTCAATAAGAAAATCTGTAGAAAAACATAAATAAACAATTCCAGATTTCATTTTATAATTGCCATTTTTTAATTTCTCTATTGGCTTTTCAAAGTCTTTTGTTTTTATAATTTCATTTGTATCTACTTTTCTTTTAAAATCTCCTTTATGAATATAGCAATGTAAACAACCATCACTACATTTCTTACATCCTCGCCAAGCGTTCCACATTGCCATATTTATACCACCTTAAAATTTTGATTTTTCATAATTATAAGGAATACTTGTTCCTACAACTACATCTTCTATTTTTTCAATAATTAACCAATCATCCATATTTCCTTGATGGTCAAAATCTAATGCTGTAATTTCTTCTACATTTTTAAATTCAACTAAACACAAACATTTTTTGTGCCATCTTTCTTTTTGCTTATCAGTTAGTTGTAATTTACTATTATTATCTTCAATAGTTTTTGTTATTTCTTCATCACTTAGCTTTACATAGTTTTGAACATCTGTTACAACTGCTTTTGCTGTAATCTTTTTTGTTCCTTTTTCCATAAAATAAAGTGTTTCGTCTTTAAATACTCTACTATGTGGTATTTTTCTTCCTGCTGCACCTCTTATAATCATTGTTTTACTACCATCTATAATCTTATTTAATTCTTTTGATTTATCATCACAATATACTAAATGCACCATAATTTTACCTCATCTTTCTAATTTTAAGTTGTATATCTAATACTTTTTTATTAATTTTGAAATTAAAGCTCTACAAGTATTCATTTGAATACAAGCATAAAAATTATTCGTTACTTCTTTACCTTTTCCAATTGTTGTTGCATTATTTGCATCTTCTTCCGTTTCCCAAAGAACAAAATCAGTCCAGATATTACCTTGTAAGTAATGCTCCCAAGAGATAAATCCCTTTGCTTTAGAAATAATTTCATCATGTAATTTTTGCGTTAATTTTACAAATTCCTCTTCACTTACACCTTTTTTAAGTTTATATGAAAATATCCATGCTGTTTTATTCATATATAAATTCCTCCCTACAAATTACTATAATTTGTTATGATTATATAATAAATGACAGATAATTTCAACTTATTACCTGCCCTATATATTGTAATTTTGTGTTTAACTTTAAATTTCTTTATTTAGGAAGTCCTAAATAGATTGCAAAAAGAACAAATACTATTCCAAGTGCAATTAAAATTATATGCCAACGATTACTCTTTCTACGATAAATTCCAAAACCAATAGAAAATATCCCCAACAACATTGATATGATCATTGCAAAAAATCCCATTTTATTTCCTCCTTTCAAGATGAATTACTCTATCATAGCGATTTGCCATTTCCAAATCGTGAGTTACAGTAATAATAGTTGTATTAAATTCTTTGTTCATTTTAAAAAGCAAGTTTACAATTCTTTCTCTATTCTCCACATCAAGAGATGCCGTAGGTTCATCTGCTAAAATAATTTGAGGCTTCATAATTATTCCTCTTGCAAATACTGCTCTAGCTTTTTCTCCACCAGAACATTCAAGTGGTTTCTTTTTTAATATAGATTTAATATCAATTGCATTAATTACATTTTCAAATTCTTCTTGCTCAAATTCTTTTTTCCTAGTTTCTGCATAAAGTAAAGGTAGTTTGATATTATCTTCAATTGTCAAAGAATTGATTAGTGCTGACTCTTGAAGAACAAAACCAATTTTTTGATTTCTCCATTGTGCTAACTCACTTGTATATAAACTATTAGCTCTCGAATCAAAAAGAGTATATTCACCATTATAATCTCTATCTAACAATCCAATAATATTAAGCAATGAGCTTTTTCCTACTCCAGATTCGCCTACAATAGCAATCTTTTCACCAGCATTAACTTCAAGATTAAAATTATTCAAGATTGAGATTTGTAACTTTTTATTCTTATAAATTTTTTCTTTAATTTTTAAATCAATAATTTTCGTCATTGTAACACCCCCAAAGAAATTGGAACTTTTTTGATTTTTCTTAACATATTCTCAACAATAATTATTCCAATAATAATATCTGAAAGAATTACTACCAATAAAGATAGCCAGTCCATTCCTATTAAACCAAATAATCCATAAGTAGCAAAAGTAGAGTCTTTTCTTAACCAACATCCATATCTGTTAAAAGCAGTAATTATAAAAATAACTATAAAATTGATAAATGAAAGTATTCCAAAATAACTATAAAATATTTTTCTCAACTTTGAATAACTTAATCCAACTAATAGATTAATTGTAAAATCTTTTAACATTAAACGAACACTAACTAATGCATTCCATATAGAAAGGCAAGTTATAACTATAATTAAAATAAATGTTGTTATTGCTATAATTTTTAATGAATGAAGATAATATTCATTAAAATAATCATAATTTTCCTTTTGGCTAAAAAAATTAAATTCTAATCCCATATTATCTTTAATAACCTTACTTAAATCTGTTACTTCTTCTTTTGTAGTTTTCAGCATTATAACATCTATAAGACCATTTAATTTAAGATCCATATTTGCATTATTGATAAATGCCTCATTCACAGGAACAAGAATTGAAAAATTGTAGTATGTCTTGGAGTTGAGAGCATAATAGTTAGAATGGTAAGTATTTTGTTTCAAAACTCCCTGAACTTTTAGAGTTACTGGTCGCCCCAAAACAGATTCTTCAATTTTTATTGTTGACCCAACAGGATATGTTTTACTTAACCCTTTTCCTATTAAAACAGGAATTTCCCCATCTAATTGGTAATCAAAGTCTAATTCTGTCCCTTGTGAAAGCTCAAATTCATTTAATCTATAATACTGCTCGTTCATATAGCCTAATGATATTTTCATATCATAACTGTTAGGAGCAGATATAATAAACCCATCTGTATAAAACGCATAATTAAAGTTATTATTCAAATAGTCATATACTGCTTGTATTCCATTTTCACTAATTATTCCTATATCAATATGACTATTTGGGTCTAAGTTAGCAGTGTAAATTCCTTCTTGATTTATATATTTCGTTTCTCTATACCCTTGAAAAGTTGATAAAATCGAACGAGTAGCAGTAAAAGTTATATAGTTCGCCATACAAAGTAAGAAAATCATACCTATACCAAGTATCGCTTTTCTCAAAAATATTTTTGAAATAATAAACTTAAAAATTTTCATATTTTCGCACCTCCCTTGCACTAATTAGTATGTATATGATAAAAATAAATATTAAGTAAAAATTACTATTTAAATTGAATTTTAAATATACATTTGCTAAAGTTGATAAAAAGCAAACAAATATTAATATCATTAGACAATTCAGTGCATATCGAATTGTGATATTAAATATAGTATCTCCTACAAGCATTTTACAAAATATTTCTGTTTTTTTTCTGTGCAACATTTGATAATCAAAAACTATCACAACAACTGTAAATATCAGAACGATTATCTCTTGATAATCAGTAAAATTTTTCAAAAATGCCTTTAAAATATAAGAATCCAAATCCATAATCTTTACATAATAGAAAAGCAAATTTAGAAAAAAGCAAAACATATATGCAGTACATAGTTCTAATACATCAGAAATTCTAAATAAAGATTTTTTCATATTTTACTTTCTCCTTTCTCCAGAAATTATTATACAAAGAATAGTCCGTTGCTACAAGCAATGCTTATTAACATTCAAGATTTTTAAC
>CANOYI010000131.1 GCA_947571515.1 uncultured Clostridium sp.
TGTTTATTTAGAGGGATTCAACAGTATTTTTAAACTACAAATTGATTATTTCCAAATAAAAAGCAGCCTATTTCTAAGCTGCTTTTATTTTATAAATATAAAATGTATACTTTTTTCAGATGTTTCTTTATATTTTAACCTTCATCTTCTGTTTCTAATGCTTCTTCATATAATCTTCTCATTTTATCTAAAATACCATACTGCTTTGCTAAATTTTCTAACCGTTCTATATTCACCATGCCATCATATGCACTTAATAATGTTTCAAACAAATGAAACTCATGCCTATTATATCTTACCATATCACAAACTGTCTGCTCTTTATCTGTAACTCTTAAATTCTTAGACAGATAAACTACATTCTCTTGATTTACATTTGGTGTATAAAAGAATGGTAATGATGATTCAATTAATAATCCTGAATCTTCTACATTATTATCATTAATCATAATAATACAATTACTTGGATTATATGTCGATAACCCCCAATAAGAAGTAGCTGATTCTATACCTATTATACCAGGATAATCCCACTTGATTAAATCATACACATCGTTATTTATGGCTTGAGCCATTTTACTTGTTGAGTATTCCATATTAACTCTCCCTGATTATACCCTAAATATATAGGTTCTAAAAATATCAAACAATAATTTAATAAATATCTAATATCTGGCTTATTTCTTATGCCACTAAACACATTATATGCGTGTTCTATATTTGAAATATTATCAGGTACAATCATATTCTCTAATTTAACATTTGGATGTTTTATATTTATATGCTTTACTAATTCTGAATATTTAAAATCAAATATGCTTGCTAATACTAATATATCATACAAATCTTTGATTCTTCTATAAATTTTATTAGATGATACAACAACTATTTTATCTGATAACATTGTATATGCGTCATAGGTATTCATTTGTAATAATGGCGAATAATCAACCGTTATTATTGTGTTACTTTTTATGTTCATATCCATTTGAAATTTAACTATTTTTCCATGATCCTCTAATGAAAATGTCAAAGAGTCTGAATCGTTCAAACCCTTTATCTCACTTCTTCTTTTAGTAATCCTATAAACATATCCTCTATCATTCTTATTTAATATATCTTCTATATCATTACAAAATTCTATCCAAACTTCCTTTTTATCACAATGTATATCCAAGTCACTTGTAAGCCTATACAAATCTTCCCTTCCGCATTCAATCAATTTTGATATCAAAACTGAACCGCCTTTTAAAATCATTTTGTTATGAAAATGTGATTGGGATATTAAATTTGCTGTATATCTTAAATATCCATAAATATCATCCATCTTACTTCCCTCCTTTATAATATTATAAAGAATAACTTATTTTGTGTCAATGTATATAGATAAAAGCAGCCTATTTAAGCTGCTTTTATCTTATAAATATGCTGGTAAAAACTCAAATTCTTCTTCAATTTCTTCATCTCCTGGTATATTCAATTCATCTAAACTGAATCCACCTAATGTATTTTCAATCTGTTTCCTTGCTGCTCTCTTACACTCCTCGATTTCATCTCCGGTCATACTCACATCAATTTCTATATAACTTAAATATGCTTGTTTTATAGATAGTTGGAGAAACAAAATTTTTATGTCAAAAGAAAGAGCAGCCATTACTGACTGCCCTCATTCAAATATATTTTTAATAAATACTATTAACTAATCTCCAAAATTGATCCAATCCTTAGAATTTCCCATACGCCTTGCAGCCTCCATTCTTTCTTCCATTTCTTCTGCGTGTGTCTTTCCTGTTACCGGATCTCTGTAATCGTCATCATATTTATTTTCATCTACATTTGTTTCAGGTGTGCCTGCACTAGCACTTTCCGTAGGAATACCTGCTACATCTTTTACTTCAATTCCTGTTTCCTTTAAACTCTCTAAGCCTGATGTTATTGCTCCAAAATATCCGTTATGCTCTTGCTCAAATGTCAAACTAACTTCTTTACCATTCACTTTGTATGCCCCATTTACATGAGCCATTCTTCCATACCAACCATCATGTTCTGTCTGACAGAAATACCATCTATTGGTTAATGTATCATGGATTAAGCCTGCATACATATGACCATCACCAGGAGCTAATAAATACCAAGCACCATCAAGGTCTTGAAACCAGCTATTTGTAACATTACCTGTATTAGCCTCATTCTTTAAATACCATGTTCCATTCTGTTCTGCCCATCTATCTGTTTGGTCTGCCATTGATACCATGCTCATTGACAAACTCATGATTGCTACTAAACCTAAAACCTTTATCATCTTTTTCATAATGTTATCTCCTTTTCTAAATTTTCTATCTAAAATTCCAACTTTTTTCAACCTTTTTCTTTTATTATGATGGAATTGTAACGCCGAAAACCCATTTCGTCAATAGAATTTTCTAAAAATTTTTACTTTTTCCCCTATAACTTTTTGAATTTTTTTCTTCCCTTTTTATTGTAAAAAAAAAGAGAAAAGCAATCCTTATTTTTATCTGCTTCTCCCTGTGTATCTTATCTTAACTGGAACTAAATAAACATTATTTATAAATCTCTCTTTATTTCTATCAAGGATTATCTCACTTATTATGTTATCCCTTTTATTATTTCTTATTTTATGCCCCACCATATTTCTTATGCTCCCCTTTCTTCTACCCTCTTTTAAGGAGGTGGAGGAAACAAATAGTTTTACCTATCTGTTTCCCCCTTTAAAATGGAATATATCAAATATTTACTTATAGGCTACCTTTAAACTATCATAACTCTATCATAATTGTTTCTATCTTTCCATCTTTGAAATATATGTTCACTCCATCAAACTTTGCATAATCTTTATCAATCTCTGCTCCCATATCCTCTAATTCTTTCATGCTCATGCTCATATCCATACCATTTACCTTCAGTCCTTTAAACCTCTGCACATCTCCTAATGCTACTCTCTTTACACTATCTTCCTCATAACTAATTGCTATGTTATCATCATATTTTTCAACATTTAATCCAGTATCTTCCAATAATGCTTCCGTATCCTCTTTGCTTGAAAGAGGATAACTTTTTCCACCCATTTCTATCTTTGGTATGCTTGTCTTCTCTACCATCTCTAAAACTGGTATCGTGGTATCAACTTTTGAATCCTCCATTACTTGCTCTGCCTCTATTTTTTGAGAGTGTACTTTCAAACTCTCTTGATTTACTTGACTACAACCTGTCATTGCTACTACACCTACAATGATTATAGCTTTCACTAAATTCTTTATCATCCTTTTTACCGTCCTTTCTATTAAACAATACTCAATACTCTTTTTCAATGCTTCTGTCTATGCTTTATTACTAAGCACTTTTCTAATCTATTTACTTTATGCTCTTTTGTTTTATTACGCCGTTTACTCAATTTCTCTAATAATCCCTCTACCTCTTCTTCTGTTTCTTTTGCTGGCTTATAATTTATCACTATTCCTCTGTATAATCTATCAAAGATATTTAATACACTCTCATATGCTTCTTCATTTATTTTTTGTTCTGGTTCAATTTCATCCAATATAGTAGATAAAACTAATGTTTTTTGTTTCATTCTTTCTATGTATTCCTCATTATTCAGTTCCTTTTTATTTAAAAGGAACAGCATATCTTCTATTTCTTCCCCATACATTTTTACACATAGGTTAATATCTAAATTACTCATAAACCTTTACCGTTCCTTTCTTAGAAGCATATCATTCTTACTTTCTCAAATACATTTAAACTTATCTGATGAAGAATTATAAATATTGCTCCACTTACTATCTCATTTGTAACTACCTTGCTTAAACTCATGTTTACCACTAATCCTAATGCTAATGTGAATAGCATTATGTTATTGCTTTTACCTTTTATTATATTTACTCCACCGATTAACAGTGTATATATTACAATTATTAATAAGCCTTCCATTTTAATTTCCTCCATTTTAAATTCCTTAAACTATAAAATTTCTACTGCATTTGCTTTTAAGAGATGCAGCCTCTCTTTTTCTTTCTGTTCCTCATATTCTCTAGTTTTCTCTTCTACATCTAATTCCTTATCTTCAACCTCTTTTCTGTACATCTTCTTTAGTTTCTCTATGTCATTTTCTAGTTTTTTTATGTTATCTCTATACAACTTTATTTTCAGCTTGCTTTCCACTATGTTTATCTCCAGTTCCTCTATCTGATTCTTTTTTTCTAAGAGGAGCGTATTTAACGCTCCTTGCTCCTTAGGTGTCATTCCTTCACCCCCTTTTACTTTCATGTAAGGCTCTTTTCTCTAACATTCTTTGAATAGCCCTACATCTTTTGGACCCTCTAAACTTTCTTTCTATACTATCTAGCTTTATCCCTTCCCTTCTAAGCTTAGCCTTTTTATTTTTGTAACATTCTTTACATGTTACTCCCTTTTCTGAAAGATTCCTGCATATTTTCATTTTTGCTAATTCTCTTGTATTTTTATATGGAGAATTGGCAACTTCCATTAATTCTCTTTCATCTAGCATATCAAGGAAACAATCACATATGTATGTTTCCAATATTTCTGTTACATCTTCTTTGGTATAACACCGAAGATATCTCCTAGGATTAAGACTATCAATATTTTCATAGTCTTTAATAGCATTTTTCATAGCATTGTTTACATCAACACTTTTAAATTTAATTTCCATTTTAAATCTCCTTTCAAACTCTAAAATAAAATTTACTTTTACCATATAACTTTTATATGCTTGATTTGTAGAAACTTTTTATTTTTAATATGCTTTTCTTGATTGTCAAAATTCTTTTATTCTTGGTATTTGTATATATAGTTTTTAGAATGGAAGAAACTGACTTATGCTATCCCCTTATGCTATCTCCTTATACTATCTTTTAAACAAAAGAAAAACAGCCAATCTTTTTGATTGACTGTTAAACTTATTATTACTTTTCTATTTTATATAAATTACCTGGTGACCTATTCCACTTTTTATGTTCTTACTTAATTTTCCTTCTGTATCTGTTTTTAACCAATCACCACATTTTCTTCTCTTTAATAATGCTTTTAAATGATATACATATAAATCAATCAACTCTTCCATTAATTCTTCTGTATCTTCTCTATCTTCACTAGCCAGATCGATAACAGCCTCATTATCCAAAAGATACTCTTTACTTATTTTGATTGTTATATCATTTTCTCCATAGTTCATAAAATTAATATGTGTATGACTGTTTTTCTTATTATATTTTAATTCTCATGGAATAGATAATTTTTCATAAAAAAAGGAAGAAAATTGACTTATTACTTCTCTTTTCTTCCTTTAAACTTTATGTAAAATTCCCCCTATTTACAATTCCATATCCATAATCATTAATGGATGAACTGCTCTTAAAT
>CANOYI010000132.1 GCA_947571515.1 uncultured Clostridium sp.
CAAATGTTGAGCCATCAATTGCATTAAATGTAATTGGACATTTGGCAATTTCAATTAAATAACTTTGCCTGGGCGGGAGATGTATCTTCTGCTCAGGCTTTTTAAAAAGAAAAACTATCTCACGATAATGTTAATAGAATATATTTGAAAAAATTAAGTGATTTATAAATCATATATCACATGAATCAATCGAGAAGCCTCATCTTTCAATAAAGACTTATCCTTCAAAATATTAGCATCAGGAACAAAAGGGGAACCAAAGGTAACTGTCACTTTTGAAAAGAAACGAGGTCTTTGTGTAATATGAACAGGAATAATAGGAATATTGGTTATACTAGAAAGATAGACAGCACCACTTTTAGTATTTCTTTTATTATATTTATAATTATCTTCAAAAATCCCACCTTCGGGAAAAATAAGAAGTTTAATTTTATCATTTTCTTTTAAAAGTTTTAAAATGCGTTTTGTACCTTTAATATCATTTTTTTCTCTCTCAATTGGAATCGCATGATAATAAGATAGAAAATCGGCAACTAATTTATTTTTAAAAGCTTCCGATTTTGCAACACTATACATATTATTTATTTTAGGAAAAAGAAGAATAGGGTCAAAAATTCTAGAGTGATTAGGACAGATTAAACATTTATCATATTTATCTAAAATTTCTAAGTTTTCATATTTTACATGAAATAGAAAATGGCAAACAAATGCAATTATTATATTTTTAATTACTTCATACAAGGGAAACAATCCTTTCAATCATAAAACTGTATTTTGGTTCTATTCCAATGAAAAAATCAGAAAATTATTTCAGCGAACACTATTTATCCTTTTTTTCTATCCTCATATTATTCCCATAGCGTTTAATCTTTTGTGTGGTAGTTTTCTCAAACTCCTTATCGCGAACGCCAAAACTCTTAATATGTTTATAATTAGGTAATTTTTTATTAACATTTGCTACTGCGTCGGAAACAATCTTCCAGATCTCCTTTTTCGTAGGAACAGACCCCTTCAAATACTCTGTAATAGCCTCTATATTAGGATAAATTTGTGCATTGATATAGGTTTCGTCATCATCATCTTTTTGAATACCTAAAACAAGAGACTCTGAAATCAAAGGATTATCATTTAAATAATATTCCACTTCTTCTGGATAAATATTTTTACCATTTTTCGTAACAATCACACTTTTACATCTACCAGTAATATATAAATAACCGTTTTCATCAATTCTTCCTAAATCTCCTGTATGGAACCAGCCATCCACAATAGTTTGTTTGGTCTTTTCTTCATCTTCATAATAGCCAAGCATTACATTAGGACCTTTTACTAAAATTTCGCCAACACCTTCTGCATTTGGACTGTCAATTTTATATTCCACATTAGGAATCGGAAGACCAGCGGCATCATCTTTCTGAAAGAAATCGGTATTACCAGCAACAAGTGGGGCACATTCTGTTAAACCATAACCTTGCAAAGTCATCAATTTTAAATTTTTAAAATCAGAAACAATTTCAGGATTAGCCGCAGCAGCACCAACAATGAATACACGAAGTCTTCCACCAAGGGTATTTTTAACTTTGGTTTTTACAATTTTCTTTAAATAGAAAGGCAAATCGTTAAAAGGGTTTCCTTCTGATTTTTTATATTTTTCTGGTAACGATTGATTCATATTTTTTACAATATTTTTATGCACATTTTCGAGTAACAAAGGAACACACAAAATAACAGAAGGGTGGAATTCGCCTAGATTTTTTGTAATATAGCGTAATCCTTCGCAATGAGCAATACTAGCACCACTATAAATGGGTAGCAAAAATCCTAAGGTACATTCATAAGTATGATGTAAAGGCAAAATAGAGAAGAATAAGTCACTTCTTTTTACTTTTACAATGCCATAAGTAGATAAAATGTTAGAACAGATATTTCTTTGCGATAAACAAACGCCTTTGGCATTTCCTGTTGTTCCAGAAGTGAAAAGCAAGATACGTAATTCATCTGGATTAATTTCTATTTTGTCAAAATCATCTTTTCCTTTTTCATAAGAGGATTTTCCTGCTAATAATAAGTTGTCAAAAGAATTCACATCCTCTTTTTTGTCAAAAGATACAAAAAGAGTATCTGGATTTTCTACTTTCTCAATATTAGCTAAAACATTATCTAAATTTTTGCTGTCTCCTAGGATACAAACTGTTTGAGAAACATTCATAAAATTAATGACATCGTCAGCGTGTAACTCTTTATCAATGGGAACAACAATACCAACGATACTAGCTGCTAAGTAGGAAACACACCACTGATAGCTGTTTTTTCCAATCACACTAATTCGCTTGTTTAAAAATCCTTTTTCGATTAGGCTTGTCCCTAAAGAGACAATGTCATTTTTGAATTGCTCATAAGTAATACTAGTAATATTGCCTTTTTCATCCTTTACTTTAAAGGCAGTTCTGGAACGGTAAATGTCAGCGGAACGATATAACATATCTTTAAAATTAGTAACTTCCTCTGTTTTATGATATTTCTTTTTTAGTTGTTCTGCTATGGAAAGATTCTTATTTTCTTTCATTTATAAAATTCTCCTCATTATTAATATATGATATGGTAAGTAAGTATATAATAGTATAAAATTAGAATAAAATCAAGGGTTATTATTTGCAATTTTATGTAAAATGTAGTATTATATAAATAATGAACTATAAAAGGTATCTTTGCTTTCACAGAAAGATATAGCAACTCTAAATAGGAGGTATCAGATGAAAAATGTACATTTAGGAATACGGGGAGGAGGAGTAAAGACTCCAGGAATAGGTGTAATGAAGGCATTTGCAGAGAATAACATAGAAATTAAAAGTTATTCTGGTGCGAGTATAGGGGCTGTTTTAGCTACATTAGGAGCAGTTAACACCCCTCCAGATGAAATTTTATACCTTGTAAAAAAGTTTGTAGTAGCATATTCGGATGCAAGCATAGTAAGAGGTGGAAAAGGAAGCTATATTATTGAAGAAACAGTAAATAAGCAGTGCAAAAACTTATGCTTTAAAGACTTAAAAAAACCGTTATTCATTACGGCAAACAAAGGAGGTATTTGGAATACGAAAATGTTTCTTTTTAGTAAAGAAACAACACCAACGGTAACTCTTGGAGAAGCTTGCAGAGCGAGTTGTAGTTTTCCCTTTTTATATGAAAGATATTCATTAAAAATTGGAGAAGATAAAGTGAAGTTTTTCGATGGGGGAATGGTGAGTAATCCGTGGATACCTTGTACGCAAAACGTAACAGTTTTAGCGACATTTCGGAGAAACAAAACAAATATGAAATCTAGGTATAAAGAGGCGTGGATGCTTTCAGAAGAACAGGCAGACTTTGTCATAAAACCTTATCTTGGGAAGATAGGCTCGCTTGGAACGCCAGATGATATTCAAATGACAAGCGACTTAGGGTATTATGAGACACTAAGAAATTTGGATAGCCTTCTTGAAATCCTAAAGTAAGGTTGGGAATCTAAATAGGAGTCCAAAACGTAAAAATTCAACTTTTACCAAGTTGAATTTTTACATTTGTAAATAAAATTATTGATAGCGATAAAATATAAAATTACAATTTTGTGTCATATTAATGTTTCCATCATAAATAGATTTTTCTTGTATTTCTAAAGGGACATCTATAAAAACAGTTGTTTTAAACTCTTCTTCTAAATTATTGGTAATGTAAATATCAAAAGAAAGCCTGCATGAAATAGAAGATAACTCAACATTACATCTTTTTAAAAGGGAACCATCATAAGTGATAGGAACCGACGTGTCTGTTATCGTATAGTCTGATTTAATATTTTGATTGACATAGCTAAGAGTAATGGGATTGGCTAAATTATTATATAAAGTAGGGGTGTCCAGATTAGCTTCATCTTCTGAAGTAATATTAAAATCTAAATTTTCTTGTATTTTGTTTTCTTCAATCAAATTACTTTTGGCAAATTTGCTTAAAGGTTTAAAATATAACTGTGGTTGTCCGAATTTCAGGTGAGGTAGTATATTGAATATTATGAATACTTACATTTTTAAAGGTATTTTCTAATGTTTTTTCTTCAGCAGAGGAATGATTAATAAAAATTGCCAAATCGGTATATTGATAAAGATTTTCTATGGTGAAATTGGTAGCAGAGCCAGATTTATTTTTGGCATCACAATTACTAAATAGAATAATCTTGTTAACTTCAAAAACAGTTTTATCATTTTTGTTGGCAAATGCTAAGATATCTCTTTCAAAATTGCTTTTTATGACATATTTCTGAGATACTAAATAAGCAAAGATGACGACAAAAATCAATAATAGAAAAACAATTACTGTCAAGATCTTTATTTTCTTACTCATATTTTTCAAAATTCCTCCTTCGTGGATGATTATAACATATTTAATTCAAAATATGCAATGGGTGTAGCGGATAAAGAAATTATTGCTAATACTTTTATCATATAAAAAACAAACTAAAGACCACTATAACATAAAGTCTCTAGTTTGTTTCTTTGTTAACTGGACACACCTGTCATTTTACATTGTATCATAATTTTCTTTCATTTTTTTGAGCTGATTCATAAGCAATCCATAAGAACCTTTTATATGAGGCTCTTTGAAAGTTACCAGATACAAATCTTTAGAATAGTGTTTTATGGAAGCTATTGTTGTAACTTCTTTTTTTACAACAATATTTTTATCCAAATACTGCCATAAAATTTTGTCACCAGGAGCTATAATTTTTTTAAAAAACATGTGCATCTCTGCCTTTCTGCCATATATGGCTGATGTTTAGTAATAAGGTTAATCATATAAATTATAACATATTTTTACATAAAAAACAAATGAAAATCTTTATCATTTGCCACAATTTATTCATTGACAAAAAAAGTCTAAAAAGGTAAAATGTTAGTAGGTGATAGTATGAAAGCAAAAGACAAAGTCTCAAAAAGGCAAAAAACATATACAAAAACTATACTAAAAAGTGGTATTACATTATTAGTTTTTAGTATTAGTTTATTAGGCATAATTGTAATTTATGACCATTATTTTGGAAAAAATAAGGTATATGCATCAGGAACTTTGACAAAAGGAGAAGAAATAAAAATAAGCGATGCCAAAGAAATTAATATAGAAGAAATTATTATGCAAAATGTGAAAGAAGGACAAAAAGAAGAATATACAGTAGAAGAAACTACATTAGAATATATAACAAAATACAGAAATAATGCAAATTTACCAAAAGGAACCATACAAGTTATACAAGAAGGAAGAGAAGGAAAGCAAGAAATAACCATAAAAAAAATATATCAAAATGAAGAATTAATAGGAGAAGAGCAGGTTACCAGTAAAATAACCAAAGCATCTGTGAATAAAATTGTTG
>CANOYI010000133.1 GCA_947571515.1 uncultured Clostridium sp.
AAAAATATATAATAGAATCTTTAAATAAAGAATATAAAGATTTTATAAAGGAAAGTAAAAATAGAATTTCAAAGAAAATTCAATCAGAAAAAGAAAACACTATATTAAAGAAAAAGAAAAAATTAGAGAGTGATTTAAAAAAAGTAATGTCAAAAATTTCAGAATTGTATAGTTATAGACTGAATGGGAAAATTACAGAAATTGAATATAAAGAAAGATATACAATGCTAATAAATGAAAGAGAGAAATTACAAAATGAAATAACTTCTATTAATAATGACATAAATGAATTGCAAGATGAAGTAAGAGTAAAAAATAATTTAAGAAATGTAAAAAGAAAAATAGATAGAATTAGTATGAATAAGTTTAAGTCAGAAGATATTGATTTATTTATAAAAAGAGTTGATTTAAAATATAATGATATACTAATAAAATTTAAATTTAAAAAGTGAAAATTGGTAAAGAGCCAATTTTAAAAAAGTACTTTTTACTGACATCCTAATCATCAACTGACCAAACCAAGGGCGAGTAAAAGCTTTGCCATCGGTATTCAAAATATCCAAAATGAACTCACGATTTAATAAATTATTAATTGGTGCGTTTTTATCCTTCATAATATCAGTCAACATAGACTTAACCCTAGCTAAATAAGTTGGATTATGAGTTTTAGGATAAGGAGATTTCTTTCTGTCTACAATTTCACTTGGCAAGAAATCTCGTGAGATATAACGAAGTAATCCTTTTTCTCTACCATTCAAAGCTTTCACTTCCCAAGGAATATTCCATACATACTCTGCTAATCGATAATCACAAAAAGGAACACGAAGTTCAAAACCATTATACATAGCCATTCGATCCGAACGGTCTAAAAGTGTCTGCATAAACCAATTCAAAGTCAAATGTGAAATTTTTCTTTTTTCAGCAGTCTCTTTTGAGTCCGAATCTAAAATTTCTACTTCTGCTAAACTTTCGTGATAGCGAAAATCAACATATTCTTTTAAATTGATTTTTTTACTGATTTCAGGATGTAATAAATTTTGCCTTTCAGCAAGAGCAATAGACCAAGGAAACGTATTGCTAGTTAAGGCATCTTCGCGGAAAAACCAAGGGTAACCACCAAAAATTTCATCGGCACATTCACCAGTCAAAGATACTGTCATTTCCTCTTTTACATTTTTGCAAAATAATAATAGGGAAGAGTCAATATCTGCCATACCAGGCATATCTCTAGCTATCATAGCATCTTCTAAATGAGAGGCAAGCTCAGGGGTATCAATTACAATCTTATGATGATAGGTGTGTAAATTTTTGTTCATTAAATCAATGTAGTAATTATCAGAATTTGGCTGAAAATCACTCTTAACAAAATTTTTATCATTATCTACGTAATCAATGGAATAGGTAGCTAAAGGAGGTAATCCTTCTTTTTCACAATAGTCAGCAGCAAATTTTGTGATAATACTAGAATCTAATCCTCCGGAAAGAAACGTACATAAAGGTACATCAGAAACCAGTTGTCTTGTAATCGAATCATTTAATAAGAATTTTACTTTTTCGCAAGTTTGGGCAAAAGTATCAGTATGTTCTTTTGAAGTTAGTTTCCAGTATCGTTCTAAGTGTAAACCAGAAGAATTAAAAATTCCAAAGTGAGCAGGTTTTATTTCAAAAATATTTTTAAAAATAGTAGTTCCTGGTGTATGGGCAGGACCAATGCCAAACATTTCAGAAATTCCTTGTTCATCTAGTTCTCTAGCAACACTAGGATATTCAAAAATGGCTTTTAATTCAGAAGCAAAAATCAAAGTATTATCTTTTATCGTATAAAATAGAGGTTTTACGCCAAAATGGTCACGTGCCAAAAATAGCTCTTGCTTTTTTGCATTCCAAATAGCAAACGCAAAAATACCATTTAAATGATGAACCACATCATTGCCATAGTGAATATAACTTTTTAATAAAACCTCAGTATCACAATGCCCTTGAAAAGTAAATCCATTTTCTTCTAGTGTTTTCCTAAGTTCTTTTGTATTATAAATTTGTCCATTATAACAAATAACAAAATCTCCATAAGAACATTTTTCAATCATTGGTTGTTTGCCACCTTTTGGATCAATCACAATTAATCTCTTATGCCCCATAGAAATATGATTTTCTATGTAATAACCATTTTCATCAGGACCTCTTTTTGTCAGTACTTGATTCATTTTTTCTATGACATTTTTATCTTGTGTAACATTTTCTTTTATATTTGTAAAACCTACAAAACCACACATACCTAACCTCCATAATTTATTTTCTATGTTTCATTCTAGAAATTTATTATATTTTTTATGAAGTAACAAATCAGAGGGGCCAACAAGTATACAGTCTGTTATGGAATTACAGACTGTACGCAGCCTAAGAGTTACAAGTAAAAAATATAATGAATTTCAGATAAAAAATATATCTTTATATTGTATGCAAAAAATACAATATAATTTATTGATTTTCTCAAAAACTTGTAGTAGACTAATACTAGAAGAGATTAAAGGAAGGAATGAAATTAAAATTGAAAATAAAAAATGTAATCAAACACTTCAAACTAATCACGCATCATAAATGGGTGGTTTTCAAACTGTGTTGTAAAGTAGGGGAGCCATGGAGAGGACTCGTACACGATTTATCAAAATATTCACCAACGGAATTTTGGGAAAGTGCAAATTATTACGTAGGTGACCATTCGCCAATTACGGAAGCAAAGAAAGATAAAGGATATTCAGAAGCTTGGTTACATCATAAGGGGAGAAATAGGCATCATGTACAATATTGGACGGATTATAATGCACCAGAAGTAAATCCAATTATTCCATATCCATATGCTGTGGAAATGATTTGTGATAAAATAGCAGCTGGCATTATTTATGAAGGTAAGAACTGGACAAACGAATTTGAATTAACTTATTGGGAGGAAAAAGAGAAAAACAAATTAGAAATGCATCCTAAGATAAGAGATTTTGTAACAGCTGTTTTGACAGAGGTTGCAGAGCAAGGAATTGATCAAACTTTGACAAAAAAAAACATGAAACAATTATATGAGAAATATGTTATTACTTAAATAAAAAACAACTATTGACAAAACAGGAAAATACTTGTATAATTTTATAGTGACTAAAAATAATGAAAAAATTGAAACAGATATATACCTATATCTAAAAGCAAGGAGGGAATTAGAATGGCACAACCAAAAAGAAGATGGTCAAAAGCAAGAACACACAAAAAAAGATCAACATGGAAAAAAGAAAATCCAACACTTTCAACCTGTCCACATTGTCATGAACCAATCATGCCACATAGAGTTTGCAAAAACTGTGGATATTATAATGGAAAAGAAGTAGTTGCTAAAAAAGAAACGGAAAATGCATAATGAAATTTAAATGACGCTTATATCATTGAATATAGGTGTTATTTTTATAAAGGGTATAGGAAACAACAAAATATAAGAAAGAGAAGGGATTTATATGGAGAAATTTTTGAAAAAATCAAGTTGGACAGATATCATTGTATCACTTTTATTTGTATTATTTGGCATTATGCTAATGGCAAGACCAGAAACAATTATGTCAATGATTTCTATTTTATTAGGTGCTATTTGCGTAGTGATTGGAGTGTTAAAAGGAATTGATTATTTTGCTTCTGGAAAGAGTGATAATTATTCTTTAGCAATTGCTATTGTAGCCATTATAACGGGAATTATCATTATGTTTTGTGCTGATATTATACTTTCTGTGTTTCGAATTATCATTGCCATCTGGATTATCTATAGTGGCATTATGAATTTACAAACAACAATTGTATGGAAGGACTACCAATCAAGATTATGGCTATTAACATTATTATTAGCAATTGCGATGATTATCGCAGGTGTTTATATCTTAGCTAATAATGGAGCAATGTTACAAATTGTTGGGGGAATTGTTGCAACGTATGGAATTCTTGATATCTTGGAAAGTTTCATTTTTATTAAAAAGATTGATCATTATTTGGATTAAAAGTATTAAAAGGTTTATAAATGAGAATTTTTTATTTTTCTTTTTAATGCAATAATTATAACAACATAGCAAATGGAGAATGTCAGCCACACTCCATTTATTCCTATGTACAAACATAAAATATAGGCTAATAATATTTTAATAATGTTTGTTATTGCAGAAACTTGTGCATTATATTTAAATTCTTTCATTCCTTCAATTATACTAGAATATTTATATTTTATTGGCATTAACACAGAATATATGACTACTAGTGGAATTAATTTATATGCTATTATTAATGTTTCTTGTTCTTTTAGTAATATTGGTAAAGAAATTATTAATACTATAAAAATAATAATAGGTATTGCAATAGCAAATACTATAATTATTTTATTAATTATATTTTTTAATTCTTCAATTTCTTTTTTATCATTTTTTCCTAACTTTATTCCAATATTAGTAGTAATTCCTATTCCAAAACCATAGCAAAAATCATTAGCAAAACTTTCTATTTGATTTAATACAACATGAGCGGCATATTCATAAGTTCCTAATCTTGACAATATGATATTTAAAACTAATTTTCCACCTCTATCAAAAATTCTATCCGTAATTCCATGTTTTGCTAAATTTAATAACTCTTTTAAGGATTTTTTATCTATTTTGTATCTAACTGTATCTTTTGCTAACTTTACTACTCTCATCATATATATAGTTTCAATGATAACTGTAGCCCATGCTACGCCAGCAACTCCATAATTTAATTTTATTGCTAAATAATCTAATATAATATTTAGTATTAAAGATAGTATTCTTATATTCAACACTTCTTTAGATTTTCCGAATAGTACGTAAGTGTCCGGGAGAGTATCGTGCTTATTGTAGCTGGTATAGTGCCAATAAGCCTTATATATAAATATGTTAAACATATTTCATCTACTTTAAAAATTATAGGTATAAAATGGCTAAAACCAATTGTTATTAATATACATATACTTTGGAAAAGCATTCCTAAAAAGACTGCTGTTCCTGTAGTTATTTTAAGTTTTTCATTATCATTTTTACCGAATGCTCTTGCAATAGTAACATTATTCGAAACTTGTATTGATTTTAATATTAAGTTTAAGAAATCTATAATAGATACTATTGATCCAACTGCAGCTATAACTGTGCTTCCTAAACATGAAATGGCAAAGGTATCTACCATAGATATTAATGTAATTATTATAAATTCTACAGCTGATGGAACTGATAAATCTAATTGTTGCTTCATATTTTTTTCTATCTTTTTCATTATATATTCTCCATTTTTTATTTATATTATCATATTGTGATAAAAAAATAAAAATACC
>CANOYI010000134.1 GCA_947571515.1 uncultured Clostridium sp.
TAGTATATCCATTTATATTTTCATCAAAATCAACTGTTAATTCTCCACCAGTATAATTTTCAACAAATAATTCTTTTAATACTTCTGTTAGCTTTTCTTTATCTAATACTTCGCCTTCTTCGTATGGCATAGCTTCATCTAAGTTTTCATATCTTTCTATTGTTATTCCACTAGATACTCCTTTATATGGTATTGATATATAGTCTGTTTTTAATTTAATAGATATATTTGCCAAATCTTCTTCATTTTCTAACCTTATCTGTTCCTGTCTTTGTTCTTCTTTTTTAATTTCAATTTGTTTTGGTATTATAATTGCTCCTGCTGTTGCTCCACCTATTACTACTACTGATGATGTAATTATTATTATTTTTGTTATTAATGTTTTTGCCATAAACCATTTAAACATAAGTTACTTCCCCCTTTTTGATATATTAAACTACTATCCAATATATAATTGTAAATAATAATAGTAATGATATAATTACAATAAATTTTAGGATTTTATTTAAAAATTTATCTAATTTACTTGTATCTTCTACTTCCTGTAAATCTTTTCTTTTCATACATCTATGTACTATTAATAATACAAATATAGATATAACTATAAGCACATATATACCGAGTTTAGCATTTAGCTTATCTGCATTTTCTTGCAGTTCTTTTTCTTTCTGTTCTTTCTGCTCTTTTGTTGCTCTTTGTTCTTCAAATAATTCTTTTGGAATACTTACTTCTGCTATTGCTGTTGATTCATCAGATAAAGACTTTACCTCTATTATGTATGGTTCAAATGGCTCACTAAATTCTTTTGTAAATTCTTTTCCTTGATATACATTGCCATAATTTACATCTTTCCAACCATCTATTGCTTCTACTGGTTCATCTACCTTTATTTTTGCTGTAATTGTACTAAGATATTTGCTGTAATCATAACTAAATTCTGCTTTTAATTCTCCTGGAAACTTCACGCTTTTAATTCCCGCTTTCAGACCATATCCAACACTATCAGTAACATCTTCATAAGATACCCAAGCTGTTCCATTGTTTCCCCAGTCTTTCCCCCATGAATTTAATATTAACCATGCACCATCATTTTGAGGTCTGCAACTTGATTTAAAATTATCTCTTGAATAGTTATCATCCCATCCTATAATTGTTACTGCATGATTTGATGTTTCTTCTACATATTTAAGTACTTGTTCTCTAGTTTTTAATTCTATATCTTCACTTTTTTTCTCACTTTTTTCATTACAGTAAATTGCATTAGTAGAAGAATTATACCATTTAGGGTCAGCATTTATACCTAAATACACTCCACCTTTAGTCATAATATGTTTTTTAATTTCTTCATTATCTGTCATTAATGCAAGTTCTACTGACTTTACAACTGGTTTTACATTTGCAAATCTTTGCCTGTTTGTTTCACTAAAAGAATAATCCTGATTAGGGATTTCACTTTCTAGCACATACTTATTGCGTGCAAAGAAACTGTCCACTAATGCTCTTGCCGTTTCTATATCTGTTTTCCATTCAACATCTCCACCAAAATATGGTGCTTCCGAATATGATAAATATGCTTCTGATAAATTATAGTTTATTCCTCTTGTTTTTTGTAAATATGTTTGTATTACTTTTGTTTGTGCAAAGGCATTACACCAGCCTCTTTGACCTTGATTTTCTATATTTATAGTTATATCATTTCTTAAATCATATTTACTTGGTGTTTCTACTTGTTCATCTGTTGCATATACTGTACTAAAAATTGCTGTAAGTATTGTTATCACTAGAAGTAGACTAATTAAAACTTTTTTCCTCACATTATTACCCCCCATTTCTTTTTACATTATACTACAAATTTCGACAAAATTTTACTTGAAATTTTTGGAATTGAACTCATTAAATATCTGCTCTAATTTTTTCATGTTTATTTTACTTTTTTTGCTACTACTACAAACCTTCCATCTTCTGTATGATATGAACAAGTACTTAAAGTTAGTAGTTGCTCTCCATATTCTGATGATTTTCCTGTATCATATAAACTAGCTTTTTTACTTTCTTCTATATAATTGTTATATTCTGTTTCATCATTTGCATTAATAAAATAATAGTATCTAAACACATCTTGTTCATCTTCATAATATACTCTTGATAGAAAGGCTGATATTATTTCATATTGGCAGTCATCATTTATAGTTGTAAATCTAATATTGGGGTGTTCTTGATAAAAACTTTCATCTTTATACTTTAATAAGTTTTGGAACATAGTGCCATTTTTATTATTATGTCCATATAATAAAAGGTTTGTACTTGGTAGATTCCAGTCATAACTTTTGTCTAAAAATATTGACCCACCCTTTGAATATTCTTTTGTATATGTATGTTCCATATAATATTGATTATCTGTTCCTTGCAATACTGGGAAATTGATGTTTGTTCCTTCTATTTCTATCCAACCTACTATATCCTGATTTTCTTTCTTTAGTTCTTCCACTTGTAACATTCTTTCCGTTCGCTCATCTGTTACTTGTTCCTCATCTATTTCAATATTATTCAATATTTCTTTATATACTTGTTTTTCTTTATTTGCATTATAAAAGTAGTATATAACTCCAAAAATGCTAATGATAAATATAATTATAAATATTATTTGTATATATTTTTTATTGTGTTTTTGGTGTTTTCCGTATTTTGCCTTCTTCATCTAGCAAACTCCTTCCTTTTGTTAAAAATAGGACAGAGGTTTAAAATCTGCCCTATTTGAAATATGTTGTATTATCATTGTTATTTTGTTTCTTTTCTTCTAAATGCTATTATTCCTATTGCAGATATTACTGTTACTGGTATTATAAAGTAAATACTTGCTATTGTTCCTGTTTTTGGGGTATCATCTTTTTTTCTATCTTCTGTTACTGGTTTTGTTGGTGTTGTTTCTGTATTATCTGTGTTTCCTGTGTTTTGTTTAACTTCCTTTTCTGCTAATACATAAGTTGAGAAGTGGTCTGTTTCAAATGTTGCTACATCTCCATTTATTGCTACTGCATATTCTGTTTTATCTCCATTGTCTGCTACTCTATATACAACTATGTTTGATTTATTATATTCTGTTGGTACTGGAACACTAATCTTAACTTTTCCATTAGGTTGAATTTTTACTCCATCTGATAATAAATTTATATCATATACTGTATATTTAGTTGATATATCTTTTAATGTTTCTTTTACTGTATTTAATACATTTTGGTCTGTAACTTTAATAGATGTTAATACAACATTACTTGGTACTACATTTGTTGTAGTTTCAAGTTTAATACCTGTAGTTGTGTCTTCTTTTTTTATATTAGTTGCTACTGATGTTGATTTTGATTTCTTTAATATGATAGTAGCTGTTTCTTCGTATTCTGAATTTATTTTTACTGTATAACCATTTTCTACACTAAATTCTGAGTGTTTCTTATTTCCGTTATAATTCCAATAATCAACAGTACCACCTTTAGTTATAGTTATGTTATTTATTTCATTTTCAGTATACCAATCACTTCTATTTTCTTTTAGCCATTTCTTTATTATTGGCATAGCATAATTTATATAATCTTCATCGGTATCTTTTATAGTATCAGGTATGATTATTTGAGGAACAAATGGAAGACAACCTATTATTCTTATATCATATACAATTCCATTTTTTAATATTCCAATATCTGCTCCATGTTCTCCAAATGAACTACCTATAAATTCTCCACCACCAGCACCACATACTACATCAATAGTAATATTTTTATCATTAATATTATTGTTATAGTATTCTTTTGCTATTCTAAGCATTTCTTCCCAGCTGTCATTCTTATTAAAATCAATAGTTAAATATTCTGGTGTCTTTATGTTTAAATTTTTTACATATTGCTCATCTGTTGAATTTCTTTGATTTGAATTACTGTATGATATTGAGCTTTTTTTAGTCTTATATACAGAACCAGAACTAGAATTACCACTTATTGTAATAGTAACTGTATTAATATCAAAATCCCATAAATGAGCTCCATATATAGTGATATCCATTCCTTCGGTTGAAAGTCCTTTATTCTTCCAAATAGTTTTTACTTCTTCTTCAATTATAGCCTCAGCTTTTTCATACTCTGCTTCAGTAATATCTAATGCAAATTTTTCAGGTACTGCATTTAGTAAAGCTTGTGCTTCTTCTTGTGTTACTGCATTTACTGGATTTACATTAAATACTAATACTGCTAATAACATTATTCCTAATGCTAATAAAAATTTAACTTTAGTTTTTGTCTTTAACATTTTCTTTCCTTCCTCTCTTTATAAATTATAATATCATGTTTGATAATACCCCATATTTCTACATAATATTACATTCCTGTAAAAATTATAACACTAACTAATATTTTTTACAATATGTACGACTATATTTTATTAGTTTATGTTCTAGTATTTAGAATTGTTATTTATATAATCTATAATACTAGGAGGGAAGTTATGGATAACAGAAGTTTTAAGATGGATAATCTGAAAAAATTAAGGGAAAAGAAAAAGATGACACAAACTAGATTATCTGTTGAAATAGAGGTGTCTCAAGAGATTATATCTCATTATGAAGTAGGGGAGAGTAAACCTAATATTGATAATTTAATGAAAATAGCTGATTTCTTTCATTGTTCTACAGATTATTTACTTAATAGAACTGATAATCCTACTATGCCTAAAGATATAACTAATAACGATAATAACAATATTATATATAAATATAATTCCTTATCTGATGAAGATAAACAACATTTAATCTGTTTTTTAGATTATTTATGTAACAAATAAGAGTAAGCTCCAACTTACTCTTATTACCATATCTATTAATTTTCCTTACCTAAACCCTCTGCAAATAACCTAGTTGCTAATGAAAATGCAAATTCAAATACTTGTAATTCTATTATTCCACTTTTTGTATTATTTTCTTCCTGCATTTCATCTAATAATTTCTTTTCATCTTTAGTAAGTGTCATACACAATTTATAATATTTTGTGGAAATCTTTTTACTTAAATTTGATAATTCTTTTGTTTTATGATACATTTCTTCTCTATACTTCCAATATAAACTTTCAATTTGTTCCTTGTTTTCCATCTTTTTATCCTTTCCTAGAACTTAATTTAAACCATTTTAACTTCTGCTATGTCAAATTATATTGCTAATATTTTCTTCTTGCAAATCTCACAAACCTCGTTGAAATGTCCTATATAGCTTTAACATATATTAAATACTTCTTGTACTTTTCTTTTTAATGCAGTTGCAATTTTCTCCAT
>CANOYI010000135.1 GCA_947571515.1 uncultured Clostridium sp.
AGACATATTCAATTTTCATTCTCTTTACTGGTGCGTTGACGACTTTGAATATCAGTTCGTCAACGCAGTCTGTATATCTGCCCTGCTACATGAGCTGGTTTTTCAGCTCCACATAGCTATGTAATAAAATGTTTCTTTCTTAGCTCTCCATATATAAATGAGCAAAAAAAGCGTACCGCCACTTCGGATGATACGCTTAACAAATATTTTATATTATTATTCAACTACCACTTTCCTCAACTGACTATAGACACTGTCTCAATCTATCTATTTCATATTGTAAAAGTCCTGATGAAATTCTTTTTATATTTTTTTTGATATAAATAATAACATCTTCTTCTTCTAAATCCTTTGGTATATACTTTGCAATAAGTCGAATAGTGTCATTAGGGATTCCATACTCTGTTAGAATAGATAAATTCTCTTCCAAAAAGTCATTCTCCAATTGCTGTACGAAGTAACTATAAGAACCAGCCTTTCTACTATGTTTTTCACATACATATCGCTGCAAACTATCTACTACTCTAAATGTCTTAGGCACTGTAAACTGAAACCAATGCCTATATATATGAAAAGCGGTTTCTATTGCATCATCCCAATATCTTTCCTTTTGTATATTATCCATTTTCTGAATATTCTTTGTTTTCCAATCATATATATCTCGAACAATTTGCATTATATTTTTATTCTTTCGATACATATCTATATATCTAGCTAACTGAGAAACAGAAAAGACACCATGCTTACTTTCAAAATCAAATGTATTATTCTCAGCAATTTCTAAAACATAATTCAACTTATCCCAATTTGGTATTTGCGACCATGCTATATAATTATATTTGTAGGTCAATACATCTCTCTCCAATGCGTAATATATATTCATCTGCCCATTTACATTCGTTCCATTTCTTTTAATAATTTTCAGTAATTCTGGTTCGATTTCATACAAACGATTATATCTATCCAACACCTGCTTTTTTACATCTTTTTGATTTATATTAACCAAAATTTCATCCGTCAATATCTCCCTATCCTGCTCATAAAAAGGAATATCTATAATTATTGATTCTTGCTTTGGTATAGGAACAAAATTATATACACGACCAACATAATGTTCCATCATTCTTCCAGAGCGCCCTTTAATATTACTATAATCAAAAAAATCTATCTCTTTTCCACCTTTTTTTCCATCATATAAAATAACATTTTTGGCACTAGTATTTACCCCTTCTATTATTGTCGATGTACAAAAAATACACCTCAATCTACCTTCATTGAAATATTTAATAATTGATGCTCCAATATGTTTTTGTAAAGAACCATCATGTATTGCAATCCCATATCTCAGCTCTTTTACCAAACTCCAATTCGGAGAAATGTTTTGCTCTATCCATTCTACCAATGGTACTTCTTTAATTGATTGACATGCATTTTCTATCAAATGCTCATAATATGCTTTTGCAAATCGTCTTGCTCTTGCAGGCGTTGAACAATATATAAGTGTTTGTTCATTTCCAAGTTTATCTAACAAATCAAATAAAACTGGTAGTTTATCTTTGTCCAAAGACCTTTGAGATTTCGTATTATCAAATTTTCCACTTAAATCTTCTATATTACAATCTACAAGAGAAAATTGGGATTTAAAGAAAACCGCATTATATCTCTGCGAAAAACCTTCTGTAATTCCATCAATGTTCGGTCCTAAAAGATAAAATTTCGATTTGTAATTATTGATAATTTTCAAAAATGCATTATTTAACACGTCAGCTCTTTCATCTATACGCCTTAAACTTAGCTTATAAAATTCATCTATTATCAACAAATCAATATGTGGTAAATTGTCATATTCCATGACACGTTCAGCAGTTAATAAAAATAAATTCCCCTTATCTTCAGTTGGTATCTGAGATGTTCTCACGATTATTTTATATTGTTGATTATATTTTTTTAATTTCAATCTTGTCTCATCTAATAATGCAAGTGTAGGTTGTATAATTACAATGTTTTTATAGATTTGTGATGCAACTATTTCTTCAATCAAAAGACTTTTACCAAAACTTGTTGGAGCACTTGCTATTACATTTTTCTCTTGCATTAAAATATTAGATAATTGTTTTTGTTGTTTATGCATAAACGTTTTTTCTAAATAATCTGACCTAAAACTACTTATTCTAATTTCATCAGATAACGACTTTTCTTCGATATATACCTTTTGGGATTCTAAATAAGGATAAAAGCCAATAGCTTCAATAATATCATTCCATATAGCATAAGTTTCTTTTGGAACTCTTTCCCAAGCATTCAAAATATGAATTACAATTTGTCTTACTTTCGCTTCATCCTGTTCTTTTCCGTTTGCTAACAGCTTTGTACACTCCATTGAAGCTGAAAAACTCTGCTCATAAGAAATTTTTCTATTTTTATCTATTATATTAATAATATCTTTCTCCATGTTCTCCCTCACATATTCTGCATATGCCATAATCTTTCATGCAATTTAGTAATCAACTCTTTTTTATTACGAATCGGAAACAAAAGTAAAATAACATTTAACTTATTCTTTAATGGATGATGATTTTGTTCATCAAAATATGTTTTTAATTCATTTATATTTTTTTCATGATATTCAATAGCTTCTTTTTTATCGAGATTATCAAATAGTTTATAAATATCATGAGGATATGTACATAACAACGGAATATTTATTGTTTTAAGCTTATCGCTCATTTTATTACATTGTGTAAGTTTCTGAATCCATTCATCCCGTTGAGGAATCGAGTTGTTTTCTACGTTCTTTTTAATAATAAGAAATTGCTCATTTAAATATTCTCTCTTAAAATGATTCTCTAAATCACCAATCAGCTCTTTGATTCCACTTTTACTATTAGTATAAAATTTACTTTCACCCAACCATAACACTCCATCATTGGGTGTAATATGTACTGCATCAAATCCATGTGCTGGAATTCCTATTGAATCTTTGAAATATACTTTCGAAATTAATGGAATTGTATTTTTGAAATCTCTCAGCAATAAATGCAAAATCAACTCACCAAATTCTCCTCTACGTGAATCCCCTAACTTTTTTATTTCATCTTCAACCGACTTATCTTCATCTAAATACCAACGCCTCATTAGGTCATAATCTCTAATCTTATAAATACTTTTGGCTGCTTCACGAAGCTTTTCAACTGCATCTGTTTGAGGAATATCTGGATTCTCATACTGGGCAAAAACGTATTCTGGTATAGTATTAATAACAGCCCTTGTAAACTCATCCAATTGATATAAAGGCAATCCATTATCATCTATATCTAAATCAATTAAAAATGAATTTACATCTTCTTCCTGAATTCTTGTTACAATAATATTTTTTCTATCAAAAGTTCTTTTTTTCACTTGAATCGCCTTTCCCTTATATTTTGTTATAAAAATTAAATATTTTTCCTACTAATTCAGTTTTTGTGCATATTCCAAAAATCTCTTTTATATTTTAACATATTTTCCACACTTTTACTATCTGTAAACAACAAAATAAGCGTACCACTATCTCTAATGATACGCCTATCCCATTTAATTTCTAAGAGCCTGTTGCCCGCTTTTTATCAGCAAGGTGGACACTACATGGACACGTTAATTGCCCAAACCCTTTATTTTCCGTTTGTGTTCCCACACCCGATATCAACTACCACCGAAACATCAAAGTAGTTTTTGAGGTGCTTATTTCGGATTTTTTCACCCTCCGAAGTGAACATGAAATGCTTCGCAAAGTGCCTAAAATAAAGGATTTCTACGAGGTTTTCTTTTGTATCAACACAATAGTCTCCACATGAATACCAAATTAGAACATATCCCCACAAAATTACGAAAATACGAGCAATATTTCTACAGTACGAATACTATTCGTGCATCCCTTTTTCCACAAAAATCTGAATGCTATCAGTTTTTATCACTCTAATGAAAAATTAAAAACCTATGTTTAATCTTTTGGAAATATGCACTTACTATAGGTTTACTTTATCTGTAGGTAATACAATATCAATCGAACTTGCTTCTTTTTCTTCTGGCAAGCATTACTACTATCTATGTAATGAATATTTAGTTGAAGCATATCTCCATAGAATAAAAACCTCACATTGTATTACTGTTTGTTAAATTACACCCTTTATGCTTATAATTGTAATATATTTGAAATTATAGAAATAATATTTCCTATTCCATTAGTTACTTCAAATGCACCTAGTCGCAACGCTTCGCTTCCATATCTTTGTATTGCTCTGTCACTAGCAAATACTACAATGGGAACCTGACAATGTAAATGTCTTAATTCTTCAATGAGCGAAATTCCCGCATCACTTTCATTACCTCGCCCCATATCTGTAATCACTAAGTCATAAAGTTCCCTTTTAAATAACTCAACGCCCTGTCTAGTTGTAATTGCAATATCAAATTGTATACCTCTATCTTCAAATAATTTTATTATAGATTCATTATTTGAAGGATAATCATCTACCCATAATATCCTATTTTTCCTATTTCCATCATCTTTTCTTATCCTTGTATCTTTAGGAACTTCATCGACAAGTCGCCATATTAATTGTTGCATCTCTTCTAGTTTCTTTTCAACACTTTTATTTACCCCATTATTTAGTGAATACATAACAGGACTATCACAAATATTATCTGCCAATTTATCCAAATACCTCTCTATTTCCTTTCTGACAAGTCTTTCTAAGCCAATAGAATCCTTATAAAAAATTATCCCAAAATCACTAATATCAAAAGGTACTTTTTGCCCTTCCTGCAGAAGCATTATGGTGCCAGATTTTAAAGTATGTCTTATACCTAACTCATACCATACATTTGCATTAAAATCTGTTAGTATTGCTATAACAATATCACTACTTTCTATATTCTCAACTATATTGGAGAACAACTTATAAGGTCCCACTTCAGACCTTGTGGTATGATATTTTTTTTCCTCCATGATTTTTTGTATAGTATCAAAAAATTCCGTCCAATATGCCTCATCGTGTTCTTCAGTAGTTTTTGAAAAAGGCATTATTACAAAACACTTTTTCTTATCCATCTTATCCTCCTGTATTTTACAATTTTCAAATCTAAATTAAACCATAACATTGTAAAGCATCCCTTATCGCTTCCACTTTCTCCACCGTCGGATGCTTCCTCGGCTGTTTCAATTCCTCTACCGCATTAGAAGCATCATACATCGGCAATCCTAACTCCCTCTTTACCTCTGCGATATATGCGGTATGTACTTTGAAGCCATACTTCGCTTCTATGT
>CANOYI010000136.1 GCA_947571515.1 uncultured Clostridium sp.
CAGCAATAGCAAATATAGAATTATTATCAAAAAAATTTCCAGAAATGAAAATAGTAGGAAATGATAAGACATTTGCATATATGAAGCAATTCTTTGATATAGAAAACTTAGAACAAAGGCAAATTATAGTAAAAGAAAATGATACTTTAAACATAGGAAAACATACATTACAGTTCTTTATGGCACCAATGGTACATTGGCCAGAGGTCATGGTAACCTATGAACAAACAGAAAAAGTATTATTTACAGCCGATGGATTTGGAAAATTTGGAACAATAGATACCGAAGAAGGTTGGGACTGTGAAGCTCGTAGATATTATTTTGGAATTGTTGGAAAATATGGGGCACAAGTACAAGCTTTGTTAAAAAAAGCTTCAACGTTAGACATTAAAATGATTTGTCCTTTACATGGTCCAATTTTAAAAGAAAATTTAGGACATTATATTGAAAAATATGATATATGGAGTAGTTATCGACCAGAAGATGATGGCGTATTGATTGCTTGTGCCTCGATTCATGGCAATACCTTAGAAGCAGCACAAAAGTTAAAAGAGATTTTAGAAGAAAAAGGTGCTAAAAAAGTAGTGTTAACAGACCTAGCAAGAGAGGATATGGCAGAAGCAGTAGAGGATGCTTTTCGCTATGATAAAATTATTTTAGCGGCTTCTAGCTATAATGCTGGTGTGTTTGTGCCAATGGAACAGTTTTTACACAAATTGAAAGAGAGAAATTATCAGAATAGGAAAATTGCTATCATGGAAAATGGTTCTTGGGCTCCATCGGCAGCGAAAACTATAAAAAATATTTTACAAGAAATGAAAGATATTACTATAGTAGAACCATCTGTTACGATTCAATCGACAATGAAACAAGACACCGTAAACCAGATGGAAAAATTAGCTAAGAGTATTTTGGGAGGTGAATAAGATGAAATATAAATGTACTGTATGTGGCTATGTTTATGATGAAGAGGCAGAAGGAGTGAAGTTTGAAGATTTACCAGAGGATTGGACTTGCCCTTTGTGTGGGGTTAGTAAGGATTTGTTTGAAAAGGTAGAAGAATAAGATTTTAAAATTATGTTAAATATTTTCAGAGAATATTGAATTTACCATAAATAAATGTATTATTATATAGCATAACTGCAATAAGACTTTCTTTTGAGTATATTTGGTTACCCTATATAAAAGGAGTAAGACCAATGGAAGAAAAAAAAGTAGCAGAAATCGTAAATGCGATTAAGAACCAGAAAATTCCGGAGGAAGAAGAAAAAGCTCTGGAATTTTATTATAGGATTATTGAAGCAAGAAAACGAAAGGGCTGGACACGAAAAGAGTTGGCTGAAAAATCTAATATAGGGGAAAACAGAGTCATGCAAATAGAAACAATGGTACCAGAACTAGAACCTACATTAATGGAAGTGTTAAAACTTTGCAAATCTCTGGATATTAATGTAACAGTAAATTAGTCAAAATAAGGGTAGCTGAAAACTCAAGATAGTCAGAAAAAAGGAAGAATTTAAATTTCTTCCTTTTTTCGATATTCTTCTTTGTCATCATCTTTATCATTTTCTTTATTTTTTGAGTTTTTATTAGCTCCTTTTGGAATTACAATGCAAGTAGGTTTTTCCTTAGTCGTTTTAGGCTTAGCAGCATTTAAATGTTCATATACTGGTGAAATATTTAAATCTGAACCATCTCCAGATATTACTTCTAAATTCTTTTTTTCTTCCATAAAATATACCTCCAAATTTTATTAAAATCATATTATCATATTCGATTTAAAAGTGCAAGAAAATTCGAAAAATATTGACAAAAGAGCCTTTTAATGGCATAATGTACAAGATGAAACAGTTGATTACTATATTGATATATATTATTTTTTGTAACACATGCTACGAGAGTCTTTCTACTGGAAATCACTTCGGTCTATCAAATAATATATATCCATATAATTAATAAGTACAATCTGAAAAGGAAGAGGAAAAAATGGAAATCAATCAATTAAAATCGATTATAGAAGCTATTCTATTTACTGCTGGAAGACCAGTAACGCAAAAAGAATTAGTACTAAGTTTAGAGATTTCAGAAGAAGATATAGAAAATATCATAGCTAATATGCAAGAAGAGTATAAACAAGAAACAAGAGGAATAGAAATTATAAAAATCAATCAATCCTATCAATTATGTACGAAGAAGGAATTATATGATTTTATTCTTCCAGTAGTAGACAAAAGAAATAAACCAAATCTATCGAATGCAGCATTAGAAACCTTAGCCATTGTTGCTTACAATCCTAAAATAACTAGACCTGAAATAGAGGCAATTCGTGGAGTTTCCGCAGATGCCTGTGTTTACAAATTGATGGAATATGGATTAATTGAAGAAGCTGGAAAAGTTGACTTGCCAGGAAAACCAATGTCATATCGAATAACCGATGATTTTTTAAGAATGTTTGGTTATACTTCTTTAGAAGAATTACCAGAATTACCAAAGTATCGAATGGATGAAAATCAACAAATTGTAATCGATGAATTAGTAGAACAAGAAAAGAAGGAAGAAGAACCAATTGAAGATAGAAAGGGAAAACCAGAGGTTGTAATGCCCGAAAGGGAAGAGGTAAGAGAAGAAAAACAATAAATGAATTAAAAAAATTGACTAGCTATAACAGGTCAAAATTAAAACTTGAGTATTAATTTTGATTAAATTTATTATATGTGGAGGAAATGGGAATGAGTCATAAAAAAGAATTTGTAAAAGATATTACTGATATTGATGAAAATTTTGCACAATGGTATACAGATATTGTATTAAAAACAGAATTAGCCGATTATACAGAAGCAAAAGGATTTATTTCTATTCGACCATATGGGTATGCCATTTGGGAGAAAATACAGGAATATGCAGATAAGCGATTTAAAGAATATGGCGTAAAAAATGTATCTATGCCAGTTTTAATTCCAGAAAATCTATTAAATAAAGAAAAAGAACATGTAGAGGGATTTGCACCAGAAGTAGCATGGGTTACCATAGGAGGAGGAGAAGAATTAGAAGAAAGAATGTGTGTTAGACCAACTTCTGAAACCATCTTTTCAACTATGTATTCCAAATGGTTGAGTTCTTGGAGGGATTTACCATTTTTATATAACCAATGGTGTAATGTTTTAAGATGGGAAAAAGAAACGAGACCATTTTTACGTTCAAGAGAATTTTTATGGCAAGAAGGACATACCATTCATGAGACAGCAGAAGAAGCTAAAGAATTAACATTAAATATGTTAGATGTGTATGCAGATGTAATTGAAAATTTACTAGCAATTCCAGTTTTAAAAGGACAAAAAACAAAAAAAGAGCAATTTGCAGGAGCAGAGGCAACTTTTACTGTAGAAACTTTGATGCATGATGGAAGAGCATTACAAGGTGGAACATCGCACTATTTTGGGCAAAATTTTACCAAACCATTTGATGTGAAATTTCAAAATAGAGAAGGAGAGCAAGAATATGCTTATCAAACTTCTTGGGGAATTAGTACTAGATTAATTGGAGCAGTTATTATGGCACATGGAGATAACAGAGGACTAAAATTACCACCATATGTAGCACCAATTCAAGTAGTTATTGTACCAATTGCACAACAAAAAGAAAATGTGTTAGAAGAAGCTGAAAAAATAAAAGAAATATTAGCTAATAAATTTAGAGTAGAATTAGACAGTAGAGACAATTATACAGTAGGATACAAATTCAATGACTGGGAAATGAAAGGAGTACCAGTCAGAATTGAAATGGGACCAAAAGAAATAGAAAAAGGAGAAGTCATTATAACAAGACGTGATACGATAGAAAAAATACCAGTAAAAGTGGAAGAATTAGAAGAAAAGATAGAACAATTAATGAAAGAGATTCAACAATCTATGTACAATATTTGTCAAAAGAGAATGAAAGAAAAAACAACAGTAGCCCTAAATATGGAAGAATTACAAAAAAATTTAGATGAAAATCAAGGATATGTAAAAACAATGTGGTGTGGTTCACAAGAATGTGAAGATAAAGTGAAAGAAGTAACGGGAGCACCATCAAGATGTATCCCATTTGAACAAGAGCATTTATCAGATACTTGTGTATGCTGTGGTAAAAAAGCAGATACTATGGTTGTATGGGGAAGACAATATTAGGACAGTTGGATGTGCAAAAAGAAACGTCCCTATTAGCACATCCGCTTAATTTAAAAGTGTCATTTGATTATCTAATTTATGGATTAATTTAGCACAATTAACCCAAGCCTTCTCTTCTTTTTTATCAATCTTTTCTTTTGACTTATATTTCATTTTGTGCTCTAAATTAGCCCAGAAGTCCATAGCAATTGTCCTAATTTGAATTTCTATTTTAACATAGATATTCTGTTTAGATAGATGAATCGGTATTTCTACAATTAAGTGATAACTAGAATAACCACTTTTTTTAGGATATGTAATGTAATCTTTTTCTTTTATAACATGGATATTAGGGAATTTACGTATCAAATCTTTAATAATAGAAATATCTTTTTTTAAAGGGCATACAATTCTAATACCAGCAATGTCATTTATATTTTCAATCATATTTTTGTAAGTAAGTGGTATTTCTCGTTTTTCCATTTTTTGAATAATACTTTCTGAACTTTTAATTCTGGTATTTATATGGTCTATTAAATTATAATCATAAAAAATTTTAAATTCATTTTTTAAAATTTCAAATTTAGTTTCTAATTCTTTGATTGCTATAGTATAAATAAACATTAATTTTTCGAAAGTTTTATCTTCTACTTGTAAAGCTTGATTATAATCTATAAAATTTTCTATTTTTATTAAATCTTCTACTTTTTGTTTTTTGGGTTTCATTTAGTAACTCCTCTCTTTGTATTTAGTATATGCTTATAGTATTCTTTTATTGTTATGAAAATATATTTTATTTGTGTCTTTTTTGTGAAATAAGATTAAGGACTGTCCCCTAATCGCGAAAAGAGGGACTTAAGGAACGTCCCTCTAGTCCCAATGAGTAATTGCACATTTTTTTTAAATTAAAGAAGGATTTATGTAAAATGCGTCGAATAATATAATTATGTACGTTTATTTGAAATATATTGAAAGAAAGTGAGGAAAAAATGCAACGTTATAGTGATGAAATCATAGATGAAGTAAGACAAACTAATGATATTGTAGATATCATATCACAATATGTGCATTTAAAAAGAAGTGGTAGAAATTTTTTTGGACTATGTCCATTTCATAATGAAAA
>CANOYI010000137.1 GCA_947571515.1 uncultured Clostridium sp.
TATGCGACCATTTAAGAAAATATATTCAAGATAATAAAATAAAAATAGATTATATATGTCCTGTTTTAAGAAGTGGTGCAGTACCAGCAACATATATTTCTAATAAATTAAATATAATAAAATTTTTGCCTATGCAAGTTAAACATATAGCTTATAAAAATGGAGAGAACAAAATTGAAATGATTTTTAATCCATTTGATTCAATAGAAATAAATAAAAAAGAACCAGTATTTTTAGTAGTTGAAGCAATGCACAGTACGGGAACAAGTGTAGAGAGATGTATAAATGAAATAAAAAAGAGATATAAAAATGCCAAAATATTATATGTTTGCTTAACAAAGGAATATGGTAGTAGAGATTTTAAAGATATTGCAGAATATGAAGATGTAGCATTTTATTATAATGGAAATAATGAATTTAGCAAAGAAAAATGTAAAGAATTAAATATAGAATACTTTTATCCTTTATTTCTTTGGGAAGATTTACAAACAGAATTAGAGCATCCAGATGATTTAGAAGATAATATATTTTTTTAGTGTAGGAGAGGAACAATGGAATACATAGATATATTTGATGAAAATAATAATCCTATTGGAGAAATAAAAGAAAAAACAAAAGCACATGAAGATGGTAATTTTCATAGAACAGCACATGTTTGGATTATAAATGGCAATAATGAATTGCTATTACAGAAAAGAAGTGCAACTAAAAAAACACATCCTAATTGTTGGGATATATCAGGAGCAGGACATATCAGAGCAGGAGAAACTGTAACTGAAGGTGCTATTAGAGAATTAAAAGAAGAATTGGGAGTAGAAGCAACTGAGAAAGATTTAAATTATATTGCAACAATAAAAAGTACAAAGAATCCTAAAAATATGGAATTTGGATATGTATATTTATTGAGATGTAATAAGAAAATTGCAGACTATATTTTTGAAGATGAAGAGGTATCAGAAGTAAAGTATGTTTATTATGAAGAATTAGAGAAAATGGTTGAAGATAAAGCGAAAGGATTATTATTACATGATGAGGAATTCAAAAAATTATTTGAATATATAAGGAATGAAGAAAAAGACAAATATTAGATATTGCAATAGAAATATCTAAACATGCTAAATATCCTTATGGTGCTATTGTAGTAAAAGATGGAGAAATCATTGGTAGAAGTGATGATAAAACTTTAATGGAAACAAGTATGTATTCTCATGCTGAATTAGAAGCAATAGAAAGTGCTTCTAAAAATAAAAATCTGTATGGAGATTTAAGAGGGGGCAACAATGTATGTATCTTGTGAGCCTTGTATGATGTGTATGGGTGCAATATTATATGAAGAATTTTCAAAAATAGTTTATGCTGCAACATTACAAGATAGTAATGATAATTATTGTCCAGAGATGATTACTGACATAGATGTATTAGCAAGATATAGCAATAACAAAATTGAAATAGTAAAAGAATTACATAGAAATCAAGCAGTTGATGTTTTAAAAATGAAAGGAAAATCGTATATGACAAAAGAGTACTTTGATTTGTTAGATGAAAATGGTAATAAAATAGGAAAAACAAAATTAAGAAGTGAAGTTCACAGGGATGGAGACTGGCACAAAGCAGTACATATATGGATTATAAATAATAATGGAGAGATATTATTACAAAGAAGATGTGCAACAAAAGACAGTAACCCTAATATGCTTGATATATCTAGTGCAGGACATTTATCTGCTGGAGATGACTCATTATCTGGAGCAATAAGGGAATTAAAAGAAGAACTTAATTTAGATGTTGAACCAGAAGAATTAAAATTTATAAAGACTTTAAAAAGAAGTTCAAAATATACAGCTACTTTTATAAATAATGAATTTGATGATTTATATATTTTAAGAACTAATAAAAAAATTGAGGATATGAATTTTCAAAAAGAAGAAATATCAGAAATATTTTTTGTACCATACAAAAAATTTAAAGAAATGGTAAATAATAAGCAACCAGATTTATTAATGCATACTGAAGAATTTGAAATTCTATTTAATATGTTTGATAATGAATTTGGTAGATAAATAATTTGTAGGAGCATTATAATGGAAAATGATCAAATAGAAGAATTAGCTGTTAATATTATAGAGAATGAAATCTTAAAATATAGTGATTTAAAGTCAAATATTACAAAAGGAGATAAAGGAATTTCTTGGGATGGATATATAACTGTTTTTGATGGAAAAGGTAGAGGTAAAGATAACTTTGAATATAAAATTGATGTGCAAGTTAAAGGAAGAATTGTTAAGAAAATTCAAAAAGGAAATACCAAATTTCCTATCGAAAAATCTCATCTAATAAATTACCAAAAACAAAATAATGGAACCTTACTCTTACTGGTAGATATTGTTGATAATCTAACATATCAAATTTATTATGCAAATTTATTACCTGTAGATTTAAAACAATTGATAGAAAGCAATAAAAGCAAAGCTAAAAAACCTAAAGTAAGTATTCTACTTAAACCAATAAAGGATTCTTCAGTTTCATCTCTAAAAAATATATGTAGAAATTTTGCTCTAAATTCTAAAAGGCAAATGGGAATACCTATAAAAGATTTAAGTGAGTTAAAGAATATTGATACTATCGAATTTAAAGTTATTTCAGAAAATGGAAAGCACTTTGATTATATACTTAATAATGATGTATATACATATGCAATACTTAATGATGAATTAAAGACAATGGTAGCATTGCCTAAAGGTGATTTTGTAGCAATACAAAATAAGATAGAAAGAAATATTCAAATAAAAGAAAAAATATACTATACTTCTTACATGTTAACAAGACAAAAAGATCACGAAACTATTACAATGGGAAAAGGAATTGTTTTTAACTTAGAAAGCAGAAAAATTAATTTTAGCTTTCAAGGAACATTGCAAGATAGAATAACAGATATGGAGTTCTTTATAGACTTAATTAAAAATAAAACCGTAACAATAAATGGAGCTACTTTGAATTTACCAGAGTATAAGAAAGATATAAATGAAAAAAACAAACTTATAGAAGATTATAGCAAGAAAGTTAATGACCTGAAAATGTTAAGGGATAAGTTCTTAGAACTCAAGATTGACTTTAAAGAAGATATTGATAAATTAGATAAACAAAGTAAAAATAATTTATTACTATTCAAAAAAATTTTTTGTGATAGCATTGTACCAACCAATCTAAATATACAACAAAGTGGAGTGCATTTTATAAGAATAGGCAATTGCTATATAGCTGTTCTAGTGCAGAAAAATAAAGATGAAGAATTAAAAATTTATAATTATTTTGGAGAACTAAAAGATATTATTAGTGTTGTTATCGCTAAAAAAGGAGAAAAACCTTCTACTGAAAATAGGACAAGTCCATATTTTGTTATGAGTTCTGAAGATATCCTTAAATTTTCAAATTTTAACTCAGCAGTGATTTTTAATTCACTTAATGTTATTCAAAATTTTGAAAATCAATCTGATTATATAAATGCCTTTATGCTAGAATTACTAAAAGCATATGATAAAGATAATAAAAGAAAAGATATATTAGATTTGGCAGATAGAATTAATAATTTGTTAATGCAAAATGAAACAAGCATAACTAACCAATTAAATAAATTTCAGATTATAAAAAGAAAAAGAGATTTTAAGCCAGATGAAAGAAATATCTTGCTAGATTTAAGAAATAATTTAGAAAAAAATGATTATTTTAATAATAATCAATGTGGCATAGCAATCTTATTAGAGAATAAAAATGATTATGAGTTTTATCATAATGCTATGGATAAAGAAACACAAAAAGAATTTGATACTTATCCTATTACTAATCTAATAATAAACAAAAAGTAAAGGAGCTAAATTTGCTCCTTTTTAGTTTATCTAACTCTATCTTTCTTCTTTTTGTCGTGTTCTTTTTCAGCTTGTTTTCTTTCTTCTTCTATTTTTTGATGAAGTTCATATTGCTTGATTTTCTCTAACCTTAATTTAATATTAGTACAATGCTTTATTTCTTCAGCAAGTGGTGTTATCTTTTTAGAAATTTCTACAATTTGATTTTCAATAGTTTCTTTTTCTTCATCTGTTTTGGCTCTTTTATGCTTTTTCCAAAGATTTTCTCTTTCACTTTTTAAGGGATTAATTTTTTCATAGACTGATTTTTGATAATCCAGTAGTTCTTGTTCAGTATTAATATTATTTTTACACACAAATCTAACTTGTTTAGAAAATTCATCCATTTTCTTAATTGCATTTATTAATTCTGGTGTCATTTTCGTTACATTAGGTTTTGAGACGATTTCTATATTGATACCTAGTAATTTCTCATAGTGAAAAATTAAATATGAAATTGAGCCTTTAAATTGCAAATGTTTTTGTTTTTCATTATTATATCTTTCATAACTTCTGTTAGCTAATAAATATGGATCTGGAGAATATGGATATTCAGGTTGTGTTTCTAATATTCTTTTATAAATACTTTCTTTTGAATAATTATTTCCAAATTGCCTTTCAATTCTTGTGTTTCTTTTATATGGCTCTCTTCTTATAGACAATGTTTCGTTTTTGTCCGTAACAATATAATCTAAATCTTGTAATATTTTAATAAATTCGTTATAGTCTTTAGCATTTGCTATTGCATAGTCTATACTGTCTTTCATAAGTTTCTTATATAAGCTACTTGTAGCATATTTATTATATTTTTCTTCTTGTTTTAAAACACTTAGTCCATATTCTTCACAAAGTTTATCTGAAGCTTTTCTCATAGTAGCATACTCCCTTTTTGTATTACAAAATCTTTTGCCATCTAAAAATGAAACAGAATTTAAAACAAAATGGTTGTGTAGGTTATCTGTGTTTAGATGAGTAGAAACTATTACTTGAAATTTATCTCCCCATAATTCTTCAGCTAGTTTTATTCCAATTTCATGTGCTTGTTCTGGTGTTACTTCTCCTTTTACAAAAGATTGTACTCCTTGAAAACATTGTATTCCAGTTGCCTTGAAAAATTGCTTTTTAGTATTTCTCATTTCTTGCAGAGCAGTATCAAGCATACAATTTATACCTGATACATATAATTTTTCTTCTGTTTTTTCTCCGATTTACTGCATATTCTATTGTAGTATCTAATCTTTCTTTTACTTTCCATATTTTTGTTACTGCCATAATGTATTGGATCTATGTCAAGTTTTTGGACACTTTTTTTGAGAATTTTTTTATTTTT
>CANOYI010000138.1 GCA_947571515.1 uncultured Clostridium sp.
CGCCACCCTCTCAAGGTGGAATCATGGGTTCGATTCCCGTAGGGGTCACCAAAACTTCTAAAAAATTCTTAACAGTTCTTATTTTGTTAATAATAGCTTTGTCGAAGTGAAAAAATAGAAGAATTTTTATACAATTATTGTATTTTTGGAATTGATAAATAGAAAAAAATTAAAAGGGAGTAGCTCTTTATTACTAATCAACAGTCGCGATATAGTAGATATATCTGGTTAGTAAGCTATTAAATATAGTAAGCGAGACTTTTAAAAGGAATAACAAATGATTCCTTTTAGAAGTCTTTTGTTATAGATGGCGACTTTGGGACAGGCACAAACTCGCCACATAAATTTTATAAAAATGTAAAAACTAATAAAAAGGAGATGGTTCAAGTTGGAAACTAACAAATGGTTCAACAAAGAAATCAAAGTAGTAGAAGCAGAATTACAAACCAACCAAGAGAAAGGTTTAGAAAAAGAAGAAGTCCAAAAAAGGCAGGAAAAGTATGGGCTTAATCAATTAAAAGCAACTAAAAAGAAAACTTTACTACAAAGATTTGCAGACCAATTCAAGGATTTTTCTATTATTGTCTTAATCATAGCAGCCATTGTATCAGGTGCAGTAGGAATTGCAGAAGGTGAAGGAGTTACAGACACGATTATTATTTTAATTGTAGTAGTGGTAAATGCGGTGATAGGAGTAACGCAAGAATCAAAAGCGGAAAAATCGTTGGAGGCATTACAAAAATTAACAGACCATGCCTCTAAAGTAATCAGGAATGGAGAGGTGCTCGTAATCCCTGCCAGGGAACTTGTGCCAGGAGACATTGTAGTGTTAGATACAGGTGACTATATCCCAGCTGATTTAAGAATTATAGAAGCTGTGAACTTAAAATCACAAGAATCTTCATTAACAGGAGAATCGGTACCAGTAGAAAAAAGTACAGAAAAAATTGATGGAGAAGAAATCGGAATTGGCGATAGAATTAATATGCTATTTTCTTCTAGCTTAGTGACTTATGGTAGAGGAAAAGGGATTGTAGTGGAAACTGGTATGACAACTGAAGTGGGAAAAATTGCAGGAATGATTAATAATACCGAAAAACAAGAAACGCCATTGCAACAAAAATTAAATAAGTTAGGAAAAACATTAGGAATTGCAGCATTAGCCATTTGCGTATTTATCTTTATTATAGGATTAATCCAAGGAAAAGAGCCAATTCATATGTTCATGACAGCAGTTAGTCTTGCTGTGGCAGCTATTCCAGAAGGACTAGTTGCTGTATCTACCATTGTTTTAGCAATTGGTGTCCAAAAAATGGTTAAGAAAAATGCCATTGTAAAAAGATTGCCAGCCGTTGAAACACTAGGAAGTGCAACTGTAATTTGTTCTGACAAAACAGGAACCTTAACACAAAACAAAATGACAGTAGAAAAGATATTCATTAACAGTCAAACAGAAGATTTAGAAAATATAAAAGGTGATAAGGAAGATATTAAAAAATTAGTGTATGCTAATATGCTATGTAATGACACAAAAATAGCAAAAGATGGAACTTTAACAGGAGACCCAACAGAAACAGCATTAGTAGACATGGCATTCAAACTAGATTTTGACCCTAGTATTTATGATAGAACTCCCCGTTTAAATGAGATTCCATTTGACTCAGACAGAAAATTAATGACAACTGTTAATGAACAAAATGGGAAATACATCGTTTATACCAAAGGAGGAGTAGATGAGCTATTAAAAAGATGCCATTCCTATTTATTAAAGGGAGAAATCAAGCAAGACTTGGACAATTATGCGGTTACCATTCGAGAGAATAATGAAGGGATGGCAAAAGAAGCCTTAAGAGTGCTAGCCTGTGCCTATAAAGAAATTGACCATAAGCCAACTGCTCAAGAAATGGAAAAAATGGAAAAGGATTTAACTTTTATTGGTATGGTAGGAATGATTGATCCACCAAGAGAAGAAGCAAAAGTAGCAGTAGAAAAATGTAAGACAGCAGGAATTAAAACTGTTATGATTACGGGTGACCATAAAATCACAGCAACAGCAATTGCGAAAAAATTAGGAATTTTAGAAAAAGAAGACGAGGCTATCACAGGATTAGAACTTGAAAAAATGTCAGATAAAGAGTTAGAAAAGAAAGTAAGACAATATTCTGTTTATGCCAGAGTATCACCAGAACATAAAGTAAGAATTGTAAAAGCTTGGCAAAAAAATGGAGAAATAGTTGCTATGACTGGTGACGGAGTAAATGACAGTCCAGCCTTAAAAACATCAGATATTGGTTGTGCAATGGGAATGGTAGGAACCGATGTAGCAAAAGAGGCAGCAGATGTCATTTTAACAGATGATAATTTTGCAACAATTGTTTCAGCAGTAGAAGAAGGAAGAAGAATTTATGATAATATTCTAAAAGTCATCCAATTCTTATTATCAAGTAATGTAGGAGAAATTGTAGTGCTATTCTTGGCAACACTTTGTACACCATTGTTTGCAAATTGGTTTGGCATTACGGATATCAGCCATTTGGAAATTTTATTGCCAATTCATATTTTATGGATTAACCTAGTAACAGACTCGCTTCCAGCTTTAGCTTTAGCTTTTGATCCAGCAAATAGCGACATTATGAAACGAAAACCAGCCAAACCAGGAAAAGGTGTATTTACCAAAGGAATGACTTGGCGAGTAATTTATCAAGGGGCTATGATTGGACTTTTAACACTTACTGCTTTTATGATTGGTTTAGCAACGACGACAACTCCAATCGATGGATTAACGTTAGACCAATCTAAAATAGAAGTAGGTCAAACGATGGCGTTTGTGACTCTTGCTTTATCAGAATTAGCACATGTATTTAATGTAAGAGATAATAAAAAATCATTGTTTCAAACAAAAGTATTTAATAATACAAAATTGATTTGGGCAATTGCTGCATCAGCTGCTTTAATGCTTGTGATTCTTGGGGTACCTGCTTTGAGAACTATTTTTAGTATACCATTGCTTCCAACGCAGAATATCATAGAATTAGTAGTCTTGATTTTGGCTCCTGTTGTGATTGTGGAATTGTTTAAGTTGTTTAAAATTAATGGAATGAAAGAAGAATAGATATACAAAATCATTCATTTATTTTTATATATTAGGAAAGTCATACTGACTTTCTAATATATAAAAAACATTGTACACAAATTTATTTCATAAATTTGGCACACGAACAAATTCACGGAAAGCCAAAGAAAAAAGTTTAAATTATGCTAATCTTAAGGTTTTCCGATTTGTTCACAACAAAAGCCATCTAGCGGAGAAATTTGCAAAAAAGTCGAAACTTAAAAAATCAATTTGTTGCTATTTTTCCATACTTGTGGTAATATAATTCTATAAAAAAGAAAAGCTAATAAGGGAGGACAAACAAGTGAAAAATAAATTTTATGTAACAACACCAATTTATTACCCAAGTGGAAGATTCCATATAGGAACAGCCTATACTACTGTTTTAGCAGACAGTATCAAACAATACCACAAACTAAAAGGGAAAGATACTTATATGCTAACAGGAACAGATGAGCATGGACAAAAAATCGAGCAAAAAGCCAAAGAAGCCAACCAAACTCCAAAAGAGTATGTAGACACAATGGCAAAAATGGCAAAAGAACTATGGTCAAAAATGGGAATTGAATACGATGATTACATTCAAACCACAGAAGAGAGACACGAAAAAATCGTACAAAAAATATTTGACCGATTTATGGAACAGGGAGATATTTACAAAGGAGAATACGAAGGCTGGTATTGTGTCCCTTGTGAGACGTTTTTTACCGAGACACAATTAGTGGATGGAAAATGTCCAGACTGTGGCAGAGAAGTGCAATTAATGAAAGAAGAATCTTACTTCTTTAACATGAAAAAATATGTGGATAGATTGTTAAAATATTATGAGGAGCACCCAGATTTTATTAGACCAGAATATAGGAAAAATGAAGTGATTAATAACTTTATCAAACCAGGATTAGAAGATTTATGTGTCACGAGAACTTCTTTTGACTGGGGAATTAAAGTGCCAAAAGACCCAAAACATGTTATTTATGTATGGCTAGATGCCTTAACTAACTATATTACAGCATTAGGCTACTTATCAGAAGATGATACCTTATTCCAAAAATATTGGCCAGCTGACTTACAAATTGTAGGAAAAGACATTGCAAGATTTCATCTCATTTATTGGCCGATTTTCTTAATGGCATTGGATTTACCATTACCAAAAACCATTTTAGTCCATAACTGGATTATGATGAAAGACGGAAAAATGTCAAAATCCAAAGGAAATGTTATCTATCCAGAAACATTAATCGAACGATATGGACTAGATAGTGTCAGATACTTCTTATTAAGAGAAATGCCAGTTTCACAAGATGGAATCTTTTCACCAGAAGCCTTTGTCGAAAGATATAACTTTGACTTATGCAATGACTTAAGCAATCTTTTAAACAGAACGGTCTCTATGGTTAACAAATATTTTGAGGGAAATGTTCCTTTCTATAATGGAACACCAAATGAAGTAGACAAAGAATTAGAAGAATACACATTAGCACAAATAGAGGAATTTGATAAAAAATGGAATTATTATGAAATCGCAAATAGTATTCAAGAAATTTGGAATCTAATCGCTAGAACCAACAAATATATTGATGAAACTATGCCATGGGCTTTAGCCAAAGAAAAACAAACAGAAAAATTAGCATCTTGTATGTACCATCTAATTGAAAATTTAAGAAAAATAGCCATTTTAATCAAACCATTTATGAAAGACACAGCTAATAATATCTTTAGACAAATTGGCATCCAAGAAGAGAATATGAAAAATTGGGAAAATTTAAAACAATATGACAAGATTGAAAATAGCAAGGTAATTGAAAAAGGAGAGCCTATTTTCATGAGATTGAACGCAGAAGAAGAAGTTGAGTTTTTAAAAAATATCATGAAAAAATGAAAAATGTCCCCACTGGTTCCGGGTTTTTTTGGGGACGTTTTATTAAATATTATGTGTTTAAAAGGTTATTATATTTTTTTATATAGCAACAATCGGGGGAAACAACAAGCTACAGTCTGTTAAGAATTTACAAATTGTGTGATGCCTAAGAGTTGTAAATAAAAAATATAACAACCTTTTTTATATTATAGGAAACAATATGAAACTTTTTAGTTTCGCAACACAAAGTGA
>CANOYI010000139.1 GCA_947571515.1 uncultured Clostridium sp.
GGGTGAAATTGAGAAAAAATATAGTGTATCAGAGATTAGAAAGAAAAAAATAAAGCAACTTAATAATATTCAAAAGCGATTAGTAAGTTTAGCTAGAATGGATCTTCAGGATAAAGAGATCTGTTTATTAAGTGAACCATTTCAAGGGCTAGATAAAGCAGGGCTTCATACTTATTTAATAGGAGTGAAGAACTTAGCTCATAAAACAAAAATTATAGTTTTTTCGGCTTATTTGGATGAATTGCATAATCTAAATATACCAGTATATAGTTACGAGAGTGAAACTCAAAAATTACGGCTTGTAACAAAGAATGAACTTAAACTACTGATCAAAATAGATGGCAAGACGATATGTATAGCATCGGATGAAATAGAGTATATTGAAAGTATCGCAGGTAAGGTACAGATAGTCGGGAAAGAGACATATAAAGGTAATTTAACGTTACGTGAATTAGAAAGTAAATTAACATATTTTTATCGTTGTCATCGTTCATATTTAGTAAATCTTGCTAGAATAAAAGCGTTAGTCACCTATGGGAAAAATAGCTATGGTGTAGTGTTGAAAAATAGAACAGAAATCCCAGTATCACGAACTAAAGTAAGAGAACTAAAGGAATTGTTGAAGGGTACAATTTAGGATGCTTTTGCTACATTTCAGCTAGAATCTATCAAAAAGCTGATTTTTTTGGTTATACTTTAAGCATCAATAATTTGGATGTGATCAAATGGATGTAGTACAAGTATCTGAGCTATGTAAGAAATATAAAAACAGATATCGAACTAAGATAGCTTTAGATAATATATCTTTTAGTGTAAAAAAAGGAGAGATATTAGGCATAATTGGGCCATCGGGTGTTGGGAAAACAACGCTTTTAAAGATATTAACGGGACAACTATTGCCTGATAGTGGACAGTTTGACATTTTAGGAGAGAAAATATCTCAAAAAACATATGAAAATTTAGGAATAATGATGAGCGATGGGTTGTATGAGACATTGAGCATTAAGTATAATTTGCAGTTATTTGCCGAGATTTTTAATATAAATAGTAAGAGAGTTGATCAGTTACTAAAAATAACTGACCTATATGAGTTACGGAATAAAAAAGTAGCTAAACTTTCAAGTGGAGAAAAACAGCGTCTTTTATTGTGTAGAACACTATTACATCAGCCACAGCTACTATTCTTAGACGAACCAACGAGTAGATTAGATCCAAAAAATACCGTAGCTATTCATGAGTTACTAAGTAAATTGAAGCAGGAGGGTAAGACGATAATTTTAACTACTCATGATATGTTGGAAGCTGAACAGATCTGTGATCGTGTTATCTTTTTACATCAAGGCAGAGTAATCGAGATCGGAAGGCCATACGAGTTAAAGCTGAAATATGATCCTAAAGTGAAATATGAGTTGATGCTAAAAAATGGAGAATTTTTGAAGTTTACAGAAACTAGGGGGGACTTACTTCAGATCTCAGCCTTATTGGAAAATAAAAAAGTAGCCACATTACACACCTGTGAACCTACTTTAAATGACATTTTTTTGAAGTTAGTGAAGGGCGGTAAAGATAAATGAGGCAAATTTTAGCTTTGATGGACCTAAAAATAAGGTTAGTATTTGCAAATATCCCTGTCTGTATGACATTGTTGATGCCAGTGGGGCTAACATTGATCGCTAGAATGATATCAGGTAGTGATTTTTCAGAAGCTGATGGCTTATTTTCACTAGGAATGTCATTAAGTTTGAGTATAGTAATGGGAGCAGTATTGTTAGGAAGTTCTATGTTAGCTGAAGAAAAGGAAAAACACACTTTGAGGGTTTTGATGACTAGTGGGATTTCAGGAAAACAATATATCATAGGAAGTCTAGTTCCTTATACTTTGATCGTTGAGGGGATCAATTTAGTCTTACTTCCAATTTGTAATGTACGACTTTCTCTAAGAAATTTCGTGTATTTTATTGGGATAACGCTTGTTACAACAGCGATTACGATGTTGTTGGGCTTTACGATCGGTATTATTTCTAAAAATACGACCGAAGCAAGTGCGTATGTGACACCATTATTTTTGATCCTAGGGATGTTTCCGATATTTGGATCGTTGAATGAATTTATAAAAATGTTTACTGACTGGGTCTATATGGGAATCTTAGTTGATTACGTAAAAGATATTTATGATTATCATTTAGGTTTTCGTGATATTTTTGTGTTACTAGTCTGGTTTGGGTTAGACATCTGGGTGTTCATCAAAGCGTATCAAAAAAATGGATTAGATGAATAGACATATGTGTGAAAAAATATCGTAAGTTTAGAGATGAATTGTGTTTAAGAAAATTTGTTTGATGGAAGTGAGAGAAGCTGGTGTTAGTTGAATATACGGTTTTACTCGCTGAATAAAAATCACGTTATTTCGCGACATTCAAGCGGCATGCAACTATAGTTTATAGCTTCCAGAGAAACTGAATTTCTGGAAGCTATTTTTTGATCGATAAATATCCGTCATAAAATAATTATCTACGTCATTTTAGGGTGAAATGACGTAGATAAATTGAAAATGACATAGATAATTTAAATTGTTTTTTATTTTTATCTACGTCATTTAGTGGTAGAATGACGTAGATAAATCAAAAATGACGTAGAAAGGAGAATTAGAATGAGAGTTTATGATTATGAAAATGAGCCAAAAAAATATTTAACTCCAGTAAAGGTTAAGTACTATCTATTTTAGCTGTTAGAAACGTTTATATATCAACGTTTAGGGACTTTCACGCTAAAAAGGGTAGAGTGAAAGGTAGAGTAGTTATTGAGTTAATTCAGCAAGCTTATCTAAATAAATATCAACCGCTTCTAGCTTTCTTTGAGGAGCTAATTCTGCGTAAGTATCCATTGTGGTTGAAATTGATTTATGTCCCATTCTCACTTGAAGCTCTTTCCAATTTGTGCCAGCATTAAGCAACATTGAAGCATGAGTGTGTCGGAATAAATGGAAACCATAATCTGGTAATCCTAGACCAGCTAATCTTTTCTTGAGAGTTGTTCGCTCGTTTCTATCACACATATAGTTTCCGTATATTGTTGGGAAAATCAATTTTGTTTCAGGTCTATTGTGTAATTTAAGATACTTGTTCATTTCATTGTGAAAATCTTGAAGTTCCTCAAGTATAGATAAAGGAACAGGAATACAACGATTGCCTGCGTCGGTTTTTGGTGTCGCTTTACAGACGACTTCCCCTTTTGTTCCTGTCTTTTTATTAGCGGTTTTCCAAAGCAATGTTTTGTTGAAGCTAATAGAGGATTCTTCAAAGTTCAAATCATCAATTGTCAATGCCAATAACTCATTTATACGCAAAGCTGAAGCCAAGAGAGTATTACAAATAAATTTAAACCTTCGATTGGCTCTACTGTTATCTAAATTTTCAAGATAATTAAGCCACATAGCAAGGCTATCATCATGTAGTACCATGATACGTTGCTTATTTGATTTTGGCTTAGGTGGAATCTTAACGGTGCTGACGGGATTAGCAGTTAGACCATAGTTTGTAATACCATAGTCAAAAATATCTTTCAACTTATGGATGACCGCTCCGAAGTCTTTTGCAGATCCCTTATTTGCACGTTTCACACCAGATTCAACAGATTTCTTTGATTTTTTGGCTAGGTCATTTAACTATAACTGAATATCAGCAGATTCTATTTTATCTGGTTTATAATCTCCAAACTTTGGGATAATATAATTATCTAGGTAACCTCTCACTCTATTTAATGTGTTATGCGAGCTAACCCAAGTTTGATAAGATTGAAACCATGCTTCAGCTAAATCTTCAAGTGTAGCAATAGATATAACTTCTTTTCGAGTAAATCCATTTCTTTCAAAATCTAACCGTGCTTGGATAACTTCTCTATCAAGCTGTTTTAGTGTTTTTGCTGTAATGGTTGTAGTAACCTGTTTGCCAGTCTTAGCATCCTTACCGAGAAATGCCCCCTTCAAAGTGTATGAGACGGACTTATCTTTTTTGATTTTTTTAATGACTTTTTTGCCATTATGGACAATTGTTTCAGTTTCCATATTTGCCTTTCTTCAGGATATTGAAGCAGGCTAAAATAGTTACCACTCTTTCTTTTAGATAATACTATTTTAGCACAAAACTTCAACATTAGGAGCTCAAGAAGTCAATAACATCGTCTAATAAATAGAAGACGGTTCGAGTCCCCTCTATAGGAGGTTCTAATCTTTTTAATCCTTTTTGTTCCCAAGTTTTTAGTGTGTTTGGAGAGATATTTAGTTGTCTTAGCAATTCTCGTTGCTGAATTATCTTTAGTGGTCTGCTCTGTTCTTTGATTTGAATGAGCTTGATAAGTGTTTGCAATAACTGTTCAATTTGTTCTAACTTTTCGTTATTCATCATTGTCTTTCTCCTCTGTATTAGCAGTCTGTAACCGATTTGGATTATGCCGTCGTGAATCTAAATACTTAGCAAAGAAATAGGTACGTTCAATAATGAGACCTAGTAGATTGATATTGTTTGCTCGTGCATACCAGACCAGTTCTTCAAATTCTGTAAAGTCGTTCTCTTCGATAATATCAACCACTTCATGAATAAAATCTGAGGTTTTCACTTCCATTAAGAATTTATCCAAATCAAAGCCACAACCAACTTCAATATCTTCGATATTGTCAGGGCTTTCTGCATGTGTAAAATAGTCAAATAAACCTGTTGGAGACATAACAACCTCGACATGTGCTGGACCGTTTAGTTTATCGCTGATGATATTTGATACTTGGGAATAACTTTTTAATGAATCAAAGAAGAATGCACCATGTTTGTGTGATTTTTTGAACTCTCCTGTTTGTCTATTGATGTCCTTATCGTGCCACGGACTAAGAATAAAGGGGATATGAAGTTCCTCTAAGATATTCAAGTAGTCTTCTGGTGCGCTTTCCTCATAGAAGAGAAATGTCCATTTGGTTGAGCGTTGTTCTTTTGCCATAGGCAGCAGTTACCTCATTTCTTTTGGTTCTATTACTAAGGAGAAATGACGGGTCAAATGCAAAGTTTTTTTGAAAATTTTGTGATTGTTGATTATTGACCTATTGGGGGTCGTAGTAACCCCAATAGGTCATGATAGAATAGAGCATAAAAAAGGGGGCTGTTTGGCTTTTGCTTAACGGGCACTATGTCCCGTCAAGTATACAGATCAAATAGATAAAAATTTTAGGCGG
>CANOYI010000140.1 GCA_947571515.1 uncultured Clostridium sp.
GGATAATTGGCAGTTATCCTTAAAAATATAACTTACAAAGGAGAAATAACCTTATGCAGAAAGATATATATTCATTAGGCATCCATATTGGACATGATCGGTGCGTTGCTTTGGTGAAAAACGGAAATTTACTTGCATCTTTAGCACAAGAGCGCATTGACCGCATAAAGCATTCTGATAGTTCAGAAATACCATATGAAGCAATAGATACACTACTTGAATATTTTGATTTGGATATATCTATTATAAATTACATCGGTCTTACCTTTTCTTCTGTGAATATTCAAGAGTTAAAACAATATTATCGTGAAGAGCTAGAAACTCACTATCATATTAATTCTTATGAGTTGATTCTTGTTTCACACCATCTGGCGCATGCAGAGTCTGCTTTCTGCACGTCAGATTTTTCAAAAGCACTAATATTTATTGCGGATGGCGGTGGTGATAATCATGGTACAATGGTAGAATCAGAATCTTTATTTATAGGAGTAAATAATCAAGTTTTTCCGTTAGAAGCTCGATACCAAGTTCCACCTATAAATACTATATATAAAAAACAAAATTATATATATCCTTTTATGAACAAAGAATTACTTCATAATCCTATTAGCATCGGAAGAAAATATGAACAAATTACATATATGCTTGGTTTTAAATGGGGAGAATGCGGAAAAACTATGGGGCTTGCTTCATACGGAGAAACTATGTTCGATTTTTCGAATTTAAATTTCAATTCATTAAATTTCGATTTACAGTCGAGTGACTTAATTCAGGAAATTTATGTTAAATATTTGGAGTCTGGAAAGCCTTATTTTAATTTTATGAATGATGAATCTGCCAATATTGCACAGACTGTACAAGTATTAGTAGAAACTATTTTAATTCAAATTATAAATGCTATTGTAGAAAAGTATAATATCTATGATGTTTGCCTTGCGGGAGGTACGTTCTTAAATTGCATGCTTAACCACAAATTATTAGAAAGCATTCCAAATTTACGTTTACATATATGCCCAGCTGCCGGCGATGATGGCCAGGCAGTCGGGGCGGCTTTTCATGCATATAAATGTAGTGGGGAAAAGGTTAATAATAACAGCAAGGTACTGCCATATCTTGGAATCAGTTATACAAACGAGCTGATTGAAAGAGAACTAAAATCTTTTAATTTACAATATACTTATTGTAACGATAATGAACTACGCATACGAATCGCTCAACAAATATATAATAATAAAATTGTTGCAATTGTAAGAGGAAGAAGCGAGTTTGGTCCGCGTGCATTGTGCCATAGAAGTATTTTGGCAAATCCCACATGGAAGGGAATGAAAGATCATTTAAACAATGAGGTAAAGCACAGAGAATATTTTAGACCATTTGCACCAGTAGTAATCGAAGAAAAAGCCTTTGATATTTTTGACTTAAAACAACTTTCTCCATATATGTTATTAGCATGTCAAGTAAAAAGCGCATTTGCAGATAAAATTCCAGCGGTTACCCACGTAGATCAAACAGCACGTGTTCAAACTGTAAGCGAAGAACAGGAGCCATTTATACATAAGTTACTATTACAATTCGAGAAAATATCCGGAGTACCAGTACTTCTTAACACTTCCTTCAACGATAATGGTGAACCAATTGTAGAGTCTCCATTAGATGCTATTCAGACTTTCCTAAATACAAATATTGATATATTGGTCATTGAAAACTATTTAATTGAAAAGTAAAGTTGCTACGAGGGTTTTCCTCGCAGCAACTCAGCGTTTAAATTATTAATGAATTATAACATAGTACCCTGTATATGGGTCGTATAAAGGGTATTGGAATTTTGGATCTACAAATATTAAATGTTTTTCTTCCATATGTTTTATGTTTTTCTTAAAAACATTTATATTCTTATTGCATGAATAATAACAAGTCTTTTTCGACGTACAATCAAAATCACAGCTCTTATCGCTTTGATAGTAGCTTAATTTGCTTAAAAAACGATATAAACGTTGTTCATCGCCATAATTATAAATAAATTTTGCATAGTTTGTTATTGATATTATATTACCGTAGCAAAAATCCAGATTTCCTAAAAACAATAGATTTTGTTTAATTAAAAATTCCAACATTGTATCAAAGTATTCTAATGTTGCTTCAGACGAATAGCCTTCTCTAATTGAAATAACAGCCTTTAAATTATAGAAATAGTTCATTAACTTTTCACATCCATAACGAATGCTGGCATTTATCCCATCTTTTATATATTGTTTAGAAATTTCAATATGGCTTTTTCCTTCATTCAAATAATATAATGCCGCTAGCAGAAGATTGCAGCGAATTATTGTAAAAGAATAATTGTTATCAATTGCTTCTTCTAGCAAAACCTTAGCATCTTTTATATATTTTGAAAAATTTATATATCCTTCATTCACACAAAGCATAACATTAGCTGCTGTGATGGAAACATTATTGTGGCAATTAGTTCTGTATGCATGCTCCTTCTTCATCATTGAATGAGCTTTTTCCATGTAATGGATAGAGCGTTGAGTATCACTATAAAATAAAATTTTTGCTTTCATCATTATTGTAAGACAGTTTAATTTAGGATCATCTAATTTTTCAGCTACTAATTCTGATAATTTATTATATTTTTCAGCGAGTTCTTTGTGATTATATCTTGTATATAAACTAGCTGTTCTATCAAATAAATCAAATTGACTTTCTGGCGAAAAATTATCAGGCGCAAGTCTTTCCTCAGCCAATAACTCAAGAAAAAATTGCTCAGCCTGCTTTAATTTCGCTGCCGTTAGCTCAGTATGAGCTTTTAACTGTAGAATAGTATTCTGCAATTTTAAATTATCAATATGATATTTTTTGATTTTGACTAGCGCCTTTTCAATCGCTGAGACGGTTGTTCCATAATCCATATTGTGCATTGGAATATAAACAGAGGCTTGTATTATTTTTTCCTGTAATTCTATCTTTTTCTTGCGCTTTGCCAGTTGGTATATCTCATCCATATATTCGAAGTACTCTCTGGATAAATTTGTTGAAGAAATATTGTGTATATTTTCAATACTGTGAATTATAGGTTCAAATAATATTTCAGATTCTGAGTATTTTTTTGCATAAAACAGGACTTTGGCTTTTTGAAAATCAGGTAAATATTTCAAGATATCTGCGTACTCGGTTACAATAGAATGACTAATTCTTTGAATATTTTTCTCCATTTCTTTACTATAAAACAAAAAAAGTGTTTCATGGTCAAACTTTATGTTCCCGTTATTGTCGTATTGCAAATAATGCTTTTTGAAAAGCATGCCTAACACGTCATCATTTTCGCTCCCCCAGTACTCTTCAATAATATTATTGGGAGCCGAGATTCCAAACAAACAAAGAATATATAAAAAATTAATGTACTCCACTCCATTCTCTAATTGAAGTAAATGCTGTCGTCTCTTTTGAATTAATTTCTCAACTTGAGACGGAATATACCGTTGACTTGAGAAAGTATTCACATTTGTCATTCCTACTGTATTTCGATTAAGCAATGTCGCAAAATCTATTTCTAAAAGATATTCTATAAATTGTACAATATAAAAGGGGTTGCCTTTCGATACACATAACAGTTTGTCTAAAACAATTGAAGGAATATCTTTAATTATTGATTTGATAAATAATTTGCAGTCATTATTTTTTAAGCATTTTATATGAAAGGATTTTATGTGATTCTTCAGCCAATTTGCACACGAAAAAAAGGATTCGTTATATACTGTATCATCTTCTCTTCCGGCCATAATAATGGCGCAGTTACAATCTTTTAAAACTTTAATAAGTTCTTTTAGTTGTTCATAAAATTCATCTGTTGCATTATGTAAATCCTCAATAATAAATAAATATCTAGTAAAACTATTATTCTTAAAATAATTAATTAGATCTATCCAAGATGAATTATCTGTTTTTCTTAATGCTAATTTTTTATATAATAAAGCGCTTAAAGGTATTTTCTTTCTTTTGTCGCATAACATGTTTATAATTGTGTAGTCTGTATCAAATACCTTTTTTACAATCTCATCAATAATGCGAGTCTTTCCGATTCCCGCTTCTCCATAAATATAATAAAATTGAGGAGATGATAGCTTGAAAAGATCCGTGTATATTTTTTTGATTATTTTTTTATGCTGCTTTCCTGTTAATGGAGGCTGAAAATCAGGAACAACTTCTGGATTCTTAATATCCAGAATTTGAGATTGATTATTATATGAAACATTTAATTTAAAATTATCAATTCCATCGTTATATACTCTTTTTACTATAAGCCGTATACATGTCCCCTTATATGGAGGAAGTAATTTTGTATTGAGCATTTCTTCAATATTCCAATTTCTATTTGAAATAAGATTCATACAAACACTTACTGGCCTGTCAGAATAATTTCTCATATCCAAATATAATTCAAAACAATTTCGGCCATTAATTTTTCCTTTTCTAAGCTGATATTGGATTTGTATGGGATTATTATGTTTTTTTAGGGAAACTGTTCCTGGAATTTGATACATTTTTTTCTTCAAGTATTGGAGAAGAAGATATTGGTCAAATAACAAAAATTCACAATCGCTTTGTTCTAATTTAGTAAAGGCTTTATAATAAGCATGGGGAACAATAGTTCCATTAGTAACCAGTATAAAATAGTCAATATCCAACTCATCATTTTCTATAATATTTTTGGCAAATTTTTCAAGAGCTATTTTATTATGTTTGGTTGACTTGCATTCAATAATTGTCCTTATCTTATTTTTCCCTTTTAAAGATAAATGGATATCCATAATTGGAAATGCTGTTGGTGATTCAATATAAATATCAATGCCATCATCTCTGGTATTTGGCGTCTTTACTATGCGTAAACCGGATTCATAATAAGGTTTCAAGTCATTTACAAGTATTGTATAAATATACTCTTCAAAATTAAAACCTCCATATTCCTGCAAGTCCCAAAATTCATTATTCAAATTATCTGTTATATATTTCACTGATGTAAGCATAAACGTTCTCTCTATACTTTGTAATGTAATTTCTATAAACAATTTTTTTCAGTTGTTACATAAAAAAAACTATAAAAGTTAATAAGGTTTTTACTCTCACATGCCGCCTAATATAGATAACTGCCAATTATCCCATCTCATACATCCTCCTGTTCTTCTTATTACAGCTA
>CANOYI010000141.1 GCA_947571515.1 uncultured Clostridium sp.
TTGAAGAATGGTGTATGTCTTCCACCTTCTTCTTTTGTTAATACATAAACTTCAGAAGTGAATTTTGTATGTGGATTGATTGTTCCTGGTTTTGCAAGAACTTGACCTCTTTCGATTTCTTTTCTATCAATTCCTCTTAGTAATGCTCCGATATTATCTCCAGCTTCAGCTTGATCCAATAATTTTCTGAACATTTCAACACCTGTAATAACAGTTTTCTTTCTTTCTGTTGATAATCCAATGATTTCAACTTCGTCAGAAACTTTAACAACTCCTCTTTCTACTCTACCTGTTGCAACTGTTCCACGTCCTGTAATAGTAAATACGTCTTCTACTGGCATTAAGAATGGTTGGTCGATTGGTCTTTCTGGTGTTGGAATATAACTATCAATTGCTTCCATTAATTCTTTCATAGGTTTGTAAACTTCATCATCAGGATTTGTTGATGAACTTTCTAATACTTGTAATGAAGATCCTTTTACAATTGGAATTTCGTCTCCTGGGAAATCATATTCTGATAATAAATCTCTAACTTCCATTTCAACTAATTCTAATAGTTCTGGGTCATCTACCATATCACATTTATTTAGGTATACAACGATGTATTTAACACCAACTTGTCTTGCCAATAAGATGTGCTCTCTTGTTTGTGGCATAGGACCATCAGCTGCTGAAACTACTAATACAGCACCATCCATTTGTGCAGCACCTGTAATCATGTTTTTAACGTAGTCAGCGTGTCCTGGACAGTCAACGTGTGCATAGTGTCTTGCATCTGTTTCATATTCAACGTGAGCTGTATTAATTGTGATTCCTCTTGCCTTTTCTTCTGGTGCACCATCAATTGCATCATATGCTTCGTATTGTGCCTTTCCTAATAATGATAAATATTTTGTAATAGCTGCTGTTGTTGTTGTTTTTCCGTGGTCTACGTGACCGATTGTACCAATGTTAACATGTGGTTTTGTTCTTTCAAATTTTGCTTTTGCCATTTGAAAATTCCTCCTTAATATCTATATTAATAATGTATACAACCTCTTTCGCAAGTCGGTTGTATAAGTTATCCGTAAATCACTTCCGTTCTAACGGCTAACTTAAAATTTAATAACTTTTTAATGCATAAGCATTTTATAATACTTTTGCGAAAAAATCAAGTCTTTTTATTTCCTTTTTATATGCTGAATTTTAATTTAATATAAAATTGCTATAATGTGCAAGATGCTGAATTTAGATTAAATTTTAGTCTTTTTTTGCTCTTTGAGCTACAATCGTATCAAAAACTGACTTTGGAACTTCTTCATAATGAGAAGGTTCCATTGTATAAGTTCCTCTACCTTGTGTCTTAGAACGTAAATCTGTTGCATAACCAAACATTTCAGAAAGTGGTACAAATGAGTGAATTTCTTGCATTCCATCATTTCCATCCATACCTTCCATTCTTCCACGTCTAGAGTTTACATCCCCAATAACATCTCCCATATATTCTTCTGGAACGGTTATTTCCACTTTCATAATAGGCTCTAAGATAACAGCTTTTGCTTGTTTACAACCTTCTTTGAAAGCCATAGAAGCTGCAATTTTGAACGCCATTTCTGAAGAGTCAACTTCATGGTAAGAACCATCTACTAAAGTAGCTTTGAAATCGATTACTGGGTAACCAGCCAAGATTCCGCTTTCAGCTGCTTCTCTCATACCTTGTTCAATTGGTTTAATATATTCCTTTGGAACAGCTCCGGCCTACAATTTTACTTTCAAATTCAATTCCCTTACCTGGCTCTAATGGTTCCATTTCAAACCAAACATCACCATATTGTCCTTTACCTCCAGATTGACGAATAAATTTACCTTGAACTTTTACTTTATTTCTAATGGTTTCTTTGTAAGCAACCTGTGGTTTACCAACATTACATTCTACTTTGAATTCTCTTTTCAATCTATCTACTATGATATCTAAGTGTAACTCACCCATACCAGCAATGATTGTTTGACCAGTTTCATGATTTGTGTAAGCTTTAAAAGTAGGATCTTCTTCTGCTAATTTTCCTAAAGCAATTCCTAATTTTTCTTGTGCTACCTTATCTTTTGGTTCAATCGCAACGTCGATAACTGGTTCTGGGAATTCCATTGATTCTAGTATAACGGGATGATTTATATCACATAGTGTATCTCCTGTTGTTACCTCTTTAATACCAACAGCAGCAGCAATATCTCCTGCATATACTTTATCAATATCTTCTCTATGATTTGAGTGCATTTGAAGAATCCTTCCGATTCTTTCTTTTTTATCTTTGTTAGCATTTAATACCGTTGAACCTGATTCTAAGTTTCCTGAGTAAACTCTAAAGAAACATAATTTTCCAACAAATGGGTCTGTTGCAATCTTAAATGCTAATGCTGCAAATGGTTCGTTATCATCTGTCTTTCGTTCTACCTCTTCCCCATTTAAGTCAATCCCTTTGATATGTGCAATATCAGTTGGTGCTGGCATGTAATCAACGATAGCATCTAACAATTCTTGTACTCCTCTATTTTTGTAAGAAGAACCACAAGTTACTGGTACGATTGCATTAGCAATTGTTCCTGCACGTAATCCCTTTTTGATTTCTTCTTCTGAAAGTTCTTCGCCATCTAAATATTTCATCATTAATTCTTCATCTTGTTCAGCAACTGATTCTAGCATTTTATCATGATATTCTGTTGCTAACTCTTTCATATCATCTGGAATATCTGTTTCTTCAATTTCTTTTCCTAAATCATCTTTATGAATAAATGCTCTCATTTTGATTAAGTCAATAATTCCTTTGAAGTTATCTTCTGCTCCAATTGGCAATTGAATTGGAACAGCATTTGCTTTTAATCTGTTCTTCAATTGGTCAATACAAAGCATAAAGTTAGCTCCTGTAATATCCATTTTATTAACATATACCATTCTTGGTACACTGTACTTGTCAGCTTGTCTCCAAACTGTCTCTGTTTGTGGTTGTACACCACCTTTGGCAGCTAAAACCGTTACAGCTCCATCCAATACTTTTAGAGATCTTTGAACTTCTACGGTAAAGTCAACGTGTCCCGGAGTATCAATAATATTAATTCTATTATCATTCCAAAAACAAGTTGTACAAGCAGATGTAATAGTAATACCTCTTTCTTGCTCTTGTTCCATCCAGTCCATCGTTGCTGCGCCTTCATGAACTTCTCCTATTTTATGTGTTTTTCCTGTATAGAATAAAATTCTTTCTGTTGTTGTTGTTTTTCCGGCATCAATATGTGCCATAATTCCTATATTTCTAGTTCTTTCTAGTGGGTATGCTCTTCCTGCCATTTTCTTCATTTTCCCCCTTTCGGTTTTTCTTTCATTGATTTACTAAATTTTTGTCAAAAGCAGTAAGATGTGCATTTTGCTGATACTGTTAAGCTTTAGCTGTTACAGTATCAGTATGCAAATGAATTTTAATTCATTTGCCTCTATTAATTACAATCTGAAGGTGTACGATGGTACATCGAATTGTTTAATTATTTCTGAAAATGTACAGATTGCTACTTTTCACAAAAATTTTACCATTTGTAATGAGCAAAAGCCTTATTAGCCTCAGCCATTCTATGTGTATCTTCTTTCTTCTTAAATGCTCCACCGTTTCCAGCTACAGCATCTATTAACTCACCAGCCAATTTTTCAGCCATTGTTTTCTCATGTCTATTTCTAGCATAAGTTACAATCCATCTTAATCCTAAAGTTTGTCTTCTTTCTGGTCTAATTTCTAATGGAACTTGATAAGTAGCTCCACCTACTCTTCTTGCTTTCACTTCAAGAACTGGCATAACATTTTCTAACGCTGCTTCAAAAACTTCTAAAGGGTTTTTTCCTTCTTTTTCTTTAATAATGTCAAATGCATCATATACAATTTTTTGAGCAACTGATTTTTTACCATCTAACATGATATTGTTTACTAATTTTGTAACAACTTTACTATTATAAATTGGATCTGGTAATACCTCTCTTTTTGCTATATATCCTTTTCTTGGCACTATTCTTCCCTCCTTTTAATTTGTTGATACTTTATAAAAGCATCTAGGTACTCTCAAGAAAGTTTTTCTTTCTTGCGCATAGTACTTATCGATCTATATCTAAATTTAAGTACCTTAAGTTTAGACAAAATAACAAGCACTATTTTTATTTGAGCTAAAGTCATTGTAAAATTGAGTAAATTAGGTGTATTGTGCATTTTTACTGATACTGTTAAGCTTTAGCTGTTACAGTATCAGTATGCAAATGAATTTAAATTCATTTGCTTTCATTTTGTTAACATCAGAACGATGGTGTACATTGGTACATCGAGTTCTATAACAAACAACGAAAATGTGCAAGATACCTGATTTAATCGATTTTAATTATTTTTTAGGTTTCTTAGCCCCATACTTAGAACGCGCTTGCATTCTATCTTTTACACCTGCTGTATCTAAAGTTCCTCTGATGATATGATATCTAACACCTGGAAGGTCTTTTACCCTACCACCTCTAATTAATACAACACTGTGTTCTTGTAAGTTATGTCCTATACCTGGGATATAAGATGTAACTTCATAACCATTAGAAAGTCTAACTCTGGCAACTTTTCTCAAAGCTGAGTTTGGCTTTTTAGGGGTAACTGTTTTTACAACAGTACATACACCTCTTTTTTGTGGTGCTCTATTGTCTGTCAATCTTTTATTTTTAGAGTTCCATCCGTGTTGAAGAGCTGGTGCTGTTGATTTGGTTACTCCTGTTTTTCTTCCTTTTCTTACTAATTGATTAATTGTTGGCACTTAAATTTCACCTCCTATTTTTAATTTTATAATTCTTTTTGATTTTTTGTGTAATATTTTTGAAATATTAGTTAATTAAAAAAGAATTAAACCGTTACGGAATTGCCTATTACATGCAATTTATGATAACGGTTTATATTTTATCACGCTTATTGAAATAAGTCAAGAAAAACCCAGAAGTTTTAGAAATTTTTTCTATGTAATTTGTTACTGTTCAGCCTACTCTTATATTTTTTAGTGAGAAAGCTTAATATATTATTTTTGAAATACCGCGTAAGCGACCAAACGAGCAGAGCGAGTGCGATTGGAGCAACTTACAGACCAGTCATTTTTATTCTGGAAGTTGCG
>CANOYI010000142.1 GCA_947571515.1 uncultured Clostridium sp.
AGCCGTTTGAACGAAGTGAATTACGGATAACTTACGCAATCGACCAATTTGCACATAATTTTGGAGACAGAGGAAAGAAGGAAAAATGAAATATGAAAAGAATAGGTAAAAAAATAGAAGGACTACCATATACAAAAAGGTCAGGAGCCTATGCCATCATAGAACGAAAAAAAGATAACAAAATAGCAATAGCCACAGACGGAGAATATTTCTTTCTTGGTGGAGGAATAGAAAAAGGAGAAACAGAAATGGAAGCATTAAAAAGAGAGTTAATAGAAGAGTCAGGATATAATATCAAGAATATAAAATTTTTTGACAAAGTCAAGGCATGGGCAGACGGAGGAGATAGAGGACCGCTAGACGTGACAGCAACTATTTATACAGCTGAGTTTGATAAAAAAGTAACAGAACCAATTGAAAAAGACCACAAAGTTCTTTGGATTCATGCAATAGATTATAAAGACAAGTTATATCATGAATATCAAAGATATTTATTAGAAGAATATATGGAAATAAAACAAGAAAACACATCTAAATAGATGTGTTCTTTTAGTAGATCCAAATCATTATATTAGAAAAGATAACAACTAGGACAGAAAAAGTGATAACAACAATACCGCCAGCCTTATTATTAATTGTATTTATTTCATACAAGGCATAACCAATTGTCTTTAGCAAAATATATAAACTAATGATTAAAAATAAAATATGATATACAATACTAGACAAAATAATCCCTCCTTAAGTTTCAGTTATTAGCATACTAGATTTGATTGATGTGTCGATTTGCACTTCAAAAAAAGCATTTTGATAATTATTAAGCCAATTATAATCATTAAAGTCTTGAGTCGTGAAAAAATTATTAAGAGCATATTTTCCAAAACCATTAATGTCAGATTTGAAGTCTTTTGAAGTTTTATATAAATAGTCAGTAAATACTGATTCTAGATATTTATTACAAGTTTCTGATAAATTCTTTAATATTTCAGGGTCTAAATATTGAGAGTTATTAGACATGGAATAAATTTTACCAGTAAATCCAGCTTTTACTTTAATGAAAGGAGAAGCAGAAGAGGTATCTACGTCAATGGAGGTAGAACCTTTCGGATATAGATAAATATCAATATAACTATTAACATCATCAGGATCTGGTACAGAGATTAAAAAACGGTCTATTTTATTTGTAATGGCTAAAAAGGTAGTGGTTTCTAAAGCACATAGTTCTCCAATTAATTTATCATCTTTAAAGGCAGCAATACCAATATTTTCAGAACCATTTTCACCTTCGATAGGTGTTTGATTTGATTTTACATTGTAATTTTCTTGAATATGATTGCTAGTTTGATTTTCTGGTTTTTCTGTTGAGAGTCCACCTAAAATAGCGACAGGTTCGCAGGTTTTACAAATGATGGCATTGAAAAAATCCCCAATGGTGGCATTTGGTTTAAATCCAGTATATTTACTAGAGTTTGTAAAAATTTCATAGTATTTTGAAATCAGATTTTCAAGTTCAGGAGAAGTTTGCTCCATATAAAGTTTAGCGTTACATTTGCTAACTACAATATTGGCAGAAGGTCTTACTTGTGAATCATTGATTAAGGTATAAATTTCTTCTGAAATGCCTTCTTCGGCAAGTTCTTCTGAAAAGATAATTACTTTACAATGAGACATATTTAGTTCTTTTCCCATATAGCTATCCATTAAGTTAATAGCTGTGCTAAGAGAAGGGGCTTCTACTGTATCCATAACAGTAGGAGATTTTTGTGATGAGCCACTTTCTGAAGCCTTTGATGCGGTGGAAAATTGGAAACTTACTTCTAAATTATTGTCTTTTCCTTTATCAATACCAATGACAAGAACATAGGCTAAATTATCAATGCTAAGAGATAAATAAGAGCTAGAAAAGGCCATAATAAAGACAATAACTAGAATAAAAATAAATAAATTTTGTGCAATTTTATTCAAAATGACTCCTCCTTTCATTTAGGTTTTGAAGTGACATTTTTTTGCTTTTTCTTTAGTAGATTGGCTAAGAGTAGAATACTAAATCCTAAGCAAAAAGCAATTCCTAACACTAGATAAGGATAAATTTCCGTCTCGAATTTGTCTGAAATAGCATAATTTTTAGGAATTAGGCTAATTCCTAAAATAAGAATTCCAAAAATATCAATTAATGGCTTTTTGGTTTCAATATTTGTTAATTTTTTAAAAATACTCATAGCAAATTTGTTGGTGATACTTAGGTAGCAGGCAAAAGCAATAATCCATATCAGTAAGAAAACAGATTCGAGTCTTTGGAAAAAGGTACCAATTTCAATGTATCTTGTGGCATTGTATAAAGGTGTGATTTCATTGGTATTAATAAAAAACGAAAACATAAATAAAAGTGTAGAAACGCACAAAATTAGATAAATAGCAGATATTCCAATTGATATTAATGCTATTTTTTTCATTTTTTCAGGTTCTTTTAAATAAGGTGGTAAAAAATACAAGAAGCTAATTCCTCCAAATGCAGATAAATTACCAAGTCCAAGCAAAAAAGTATTAAATAGACCATCTCCAAAGATAGGAAAGATTCTTTGTGGGACAAATTTATTCATATTAGCAAAAAATAAAAATACAATACTGGCTAAAACAAGAGGTATAATTAATAGATTGGTTTTTAAAGAAGCATTAAAGTCAAGTCTATTAGCTGTACAAATAGCAAGGATGAATAGGGCAATAATAAATACAATATTGGTCATAGGGTAATAGATGATTTTTAAGCTTTCACAAAAGTTTCTAAGTAAGATGCTAGAGCTAACTAAAAAGTATAGGATAAAAATAATGCCGACAATGTTCTTAAAGACTTTTCCACCTAAATATTCAGATATATCAATGATGTCAGAACCAGCAAAGTTTTTCATTAGTCTTACGACTAAATAGGAAAATAGAATTACTAGTGTACTGATAAAAATTAGATTGATGATAGTTGCTGATTTGCTAGAGACTAGGATTTCTCTTGGTAATGATGATATGGTGTGTGTTACTATGATGGTTAGAACTAGCATGATGGCTTCTACTGTACCTATTTTTGATTTTGTCATGAGAAGACTCCTTTCTGTTTTAAGAATCGTTTATTTTAGGAAGTTTATGCTACTAGTTAGTCCAAATAAATTTACTTATGATATTTCCATTTCATAGAAATTTTTTCTTGGTCTTTTTCTCGCTTAGAGGCAATATAAGAAGGTCGATATTCTCTTTTCCAAATAGGGTTAAGCAAATAACCATTCCCCTTTGAATTAGTAGCTGGTGCAAATGGAGTGGTATAAGAAACACCGAAAGATCTTAAGCTACAAACCAGACTAATATACACAAATAGTCCTAGAGCAATTCCTAAGAAACCAGCCATAAAGCCAAGCAGAACAAAAGCAAAGCGGAAATATCTTAAGTGAAAGCCAAAAGAGTAATCTGGAATGGCAAAAGAAGATATACCAGTAATCGCAATGATAATAATTAACACAGGACTTACAATACCAGCACTAACAGCAGCATCTCCTATTACTAATGCACCAATGATTCCGAATGGTTGAACCAATAGCAGTTGGAACTCTTAAGACAGCTTCACGGATTAACTCAAAGGAAATTTCCATGAGTAGTATTTCTACAATGATAGGAAATGGCACGTTTTCCCTAGAGCCTAGAATAGAGTAAAGCAGACCAGTTGGCAGTATTTCTTGATGGAAACTGGTAAGGGCAACGTAAAGACCTGGTAAGAGTAAAGTAATAAAGGCTGCTAAAAATCTAAGTCCTCTTAAAAAATTAGCAAAGTTAACTTTTAAGTTCGTATCTTCTGGAGAAGTTAAAAAGTCAACTAAAATAGAAGGCATGATGACACCATAAGGAGTTCCATTGACAATGACAATCACACGTCCTTTTAATAGATATTTGGCAGCTTTATCAGGTCTTTCCGTAGAGATGGTTTGGGGAATTCCTAAGGCATTTGAATCTACGATTAATTGCTCCAATTCGCCAGCAGATAGTAAAGAATCTACTTCTAGGTTATTTAAACGATATTTTACTTCATTGATTAAGTCCGAATTTGTGATGTTTTGTATATAACAAACAGCACATTTGGTTTTTGTGATTTTACCAACTTCTAAGTTTTCTATGATTAGGTTTTCATTGTTGACGATTCTTCTTAGTAATGAGGTATTGGTTCTAATGTTTTCAACAAAGGCTTCGTGTGGTCCTTTGATGACAACTTCATTATTTGGGGTGTCAATACTTCTTTGCTTAAAACCTTTTACTTCAATGTCAAAAGCAAGGTTTAAGGTGTCCACAAATAAAGCACAATTTCCAGAATTGATACCATTTGCTACTTCATCAAAATCGGTTACCTCTTTGACTGCATTTTGAGGCATTAGGCAGCCCATTAAATAGTTGGATAAATCGAATTTTTTGACTCTACGAACGGTGATATTGTTTGTGACTGCTTCTGCAATTACTTTATTTTGTGTTCCATCATATAAATTGCTTTTGTTTCGAAGCATTAATGGCTCTAAAATAAATTTGTCCATGATCTCTGAGTCTACCATTCCATCAATATAGACGATAAAGGCATTGTATTGCTTTCCTCTTGCATTGATGGTGAATTCTCTTAAGATTACATCACTATTGATTAGTAGATTGTATTTGGTTCTCATGTATTCGATATTGACGTTTAAACTAGGGAAGATGTTTACTTTTTCTTCTGGCTTAGGTGCTTGATTGTCATTTGTCTCTTTGGTTTCTGTGTCCTCTGGCAGACTGAAGTTATATTCGACTGGCGGTGTATAGGCAAATATACTGTTAAATAAGTTTTTTATATTCATAGTTTTCTCCAATTTTGGTTTTTATAGTTTTTATTAGTATTTCTGAAAAAAAGGAAATTATACTAGTTTTTGGTAGAAAATTGTTTTAATAATTTTGGATACAATGCTTCTTTCCCTTATGAAAATGGTAAAAAATTACAGAAATGTAATAAAATTGAAATCTAAATTTAATAAAATAATTATGATACACCAAACTGACATAATCCCTAAGAATACACGAGTAGCACACACTAAAAGTAGGAA